>JBDLHZ010000128.1:0-7181 GCA_039715135.1 Verrucomicrobiota bacterium | reverse complement strand
GCTGCAAGCAGCATGATGAGTGTTTTTTGTTTCGTATTCATAAATCTATCCCCTTTGTTGTTATTTATTCCCCATGCACAGTTCCATGTGGTCTTCCGGCAGCTTCTTGCTGAGAAGCGCCACAACCACGGTTACCACGATCGCGATCGGCAGGCCAATGATGAGCGGGTCAACGAATGCCCACACAATCGATCCGGCCTTGGCGAACACTTCCTTGCCGTCAACCATTTGAATGGCCAACGAACGCGTTCCAAAAAGCTTGTTGCAGATGGTCAGGGCAGTAGAGGCCTTTTCCTGGACAAATACAATCCAGAACAGGCTGGAGAATGCGCCGGAAAGCATACCGGCAATGGCGGCGGCCTTGGTGATGCCGCGGCTCCAGAGCGCGCCGACATACATGGGCAGGAACGCACAGGCGCAGAGGCCAAAGAAGATGGCTGTGCCGCGCGCCACGATCGCGGTGCCGGTCTTGCCAAACTTGGCTTCCATGAGGTAGCTGAGATAGACGGAAATCAGAATACCGACGAGTACGCCGGCCCGGGTGGCCAAGACGCCGCCTTTTTTCTTCTGACCTATGGATTCCTCGACCAGGTCGCGGCCGAGCGAGGTGCCCATCACATGGAACTGGCTACTGAGCGTACTCATGGCGGCCGAAATCAGCGTAAGCATGAACAGGACGCTGAACCATTGCGGCATGGCGCTCTGCAGATACATGGGAATGATTGATTCCACGCTGCCTTTGGCGGCTACGATGGAGACCTTGCCCACTGTTTCCTGGAAGTGGACGTTGGAAAGCGCGCCAACAATGAAGGCCACACCGGTCATCATCATGATGAATATGCCACCGATCGGAATCGCACGGTTAAGCTCCTTGTTGCTTTTGACGGTCATGTAGCGGACGGCCAACTGCGGCTGTGCGAGCACGCCGATGCCGACGCCCATGATGATGGTGCTGACCAGCACCCACCATAATGGTGCGCCGAACTTGGGCATGCTGGTCCACCCCTGGTGTCCTCCGGCCTGCAGTTTGGCGGGAACCAAGTCCGCCATGTCGGTGAGGCTCTGGTGCGCAGCGGTAACCCCGCCCATTTTGACGTAGGTAAGGACGAGCAGGGCGGTCATGCCGAGGAGCATGATTGTGCCTTGCAGCGCGTCGGTGTACATCACGCCCTTGATGCCACCCATGATCACATACATGGCAATGATAACGGCAAAGACAAACAACGCCGTGTTGTAGTCCATCGAAAGCTGCGAGGAAATGTATTTAACCGCCCCGGTCAGTACCGCAGAGGCATAGAGCGGGATGAACAGGAAAATAATCAACGCTGCCGCTCCCTGGATGAACCGGGACTGGAAACGCCGCCCAAGCAATTCCGGGAAGGTGTGGGCATCGAGCCGCAGGCCCATGCGGCGGGTGCGCCCGCCGAATACCCAGAAGGCAATGAAGATGCCGATGAAAATGTTCAGGAAGGTCAGCCAGAGCAAACCCATTCCAAATACGCCCGCCGCTCCGCCGAAGCCGACGATGGCGGAGGTGCTGATGAAGGTGGCTCCGTACGACATGGCCATGACGTAGGGGTGAACCTTGCGGCCGCCGATCATGTAGTCGGTGGCGGATTTTGTGGCCCTGTATCCCCGGAATCCGAGGTAGCCAATAATGCATAGATACGCAACAACAATAATTATCATCCAAATAGACATAGTGTTCTCCTTTTTGGATTTTTGAATTTGGATTTTAGATTTGTCGGTCTCCGACGGTTCCCTTTTAAAAGGCCAACGCCGCTTGAGTTCCAAAAATCAAAAATCGGCAATCAAAAATCGGAATTCCCTAAAGTTCCCCTTCAACCCGGTCTTCTTCTTCGGCCCAGTGGCGGATTTCCTCCTCGGGCTCGCTTTCCGGATCGTCCTTGTTCCATTTGATGATTCCCCACACCAGGCACAACAGTGCGCTGACGATGCAGAGTATGTAGGCGATTGCTACCCACTGGTCTTCTATACCTAGCATTGTATCCCCCTTATGTGTTGCTCCTATTCAAGTGCTGTCAGGGTAGCGACCAGAAAAGGGGGGTTCAAATAAAATATTTCAATTTATTAACAAGTTAATATAGGTAAGATGATCGCATATGTTGTGTATTATACCGCCACCAAAACCCTTTCGGTATTTTCATCCCCACCAATGCCGGATAGGCAGTTCATTCTCGTACTCGTCCTTCCTGCGATGCTTTCAGCCAAAAAGCATTCCCCTTTGGTATTATTGGCTCCTGCGGAAAATTCCCCTGAAAGAGGAATTGCCTCGAACAAAGTGCGTGCTACCATGTGGCGTTTACCAACCATAGGAGCGCGACCATGAAAGCGAAAGAGTGGATTTCAGACCTGAGGGTATACGAGCCGGGCAAGCCGATCGAAGAGGTGGCACGCGAACTGGGCTTCGACGATATTGCGGAGATTGTGAAGGTCGCCTCGAATGAAAACGAGCTGGGGCCGTCGCCCATGGCCGTCGAGGCGATGCAAGAGGCGATTCCCGAAATGCACCGCTATCCCGACGGCGGCGCTTTCTACCTCAAGCGCAAGCTTGCCGGCATGCTCGACGTTGCACCCGAAAACCTGCTGTTCGGCAGCGGGAGCAACGAACTCATTGTATTCCTCTGCCATGTATTCCTGGGGCAGGGGACCAACCTGATCATGGGTGCCGAGGCCTTCGCGGTCTACTTTCTCGCCACGGCAATGTACCAGGGGGAGGTTGTCCGCGTGCCGATGCCGGAACACGTGCACGACCTCGATGCCATGCTTGCGGCCATCACCCCCGAAACCCGGCTCGTGGCCATCTGCAATCCCAACAACCCGACCGGAACCATGGTTTCGCCCGAGGCCATCGATGCCTTTATTGAAAAGCTGCCCGACCACGTCGTCGCCATCTTCGACGAAGCCTACTTCGAGGTCATGCCCGAGGAAATGAAGCCCGACGTGCTCCGGCATATCCGCGCCGGCAAGGAAAACATCATCGTGCTGCGCACCTTCTCCAAGGCCTATGGCCTCGCCGGGCTGCGCATTGGGTATGCCGTCGGCCACCCGGAACTGATCAATCTGCTCAACAAGGTGCGCCAGCCCTTCAATGCCAACGCCATGGCGCAGGCCGCCGCCATCGCCGCGCTCGACGACGTCACCCACATCGTCGAAACCCGCGAAATGGTTTTCCAGGGGTTGGAGTTTTTTGCCCGTGAACTTACGAAGCTTGGGGTCGAAACCGTGCCCTCTGCCGCCAACTTCATCATGGTCAAGACCGGCAAGGGCCGCGAGGTGTTCCAAGAGCTGCAAAAGCGCAAGGTCATTGTCCGCCCGATGGATCCGTATGGCTTGCCCGACCATATCCGCATCACCATCGGAACCCCGGAGCAGAATCGGATCATCCTCGAAGCCATCAAGGAGGTTGTGGCATGAGCCTTCCCTTCAAGGAAAACGACCTGATCCTCTTTACGGGCGACAGCATTACCGACTGCGGCCGCGACCGCAACGATCCCGCCTCGCTCGGCATGGGATATGCCGCAATGGCGGCCAGCCGGTTGTGGATGGACAATCCCGAACTGAAGCTCCAGGTCCGGAATACCGGAATCGGCGGCGACAGCACTTGCCACCTACTGGCCCGGTGGGACGAGGACTGCATCGACCTCAATCCCGACTGGGTTTCCATCATGATCGGGGTCAACAACACCTGGCGGCGCTACGACAGCAACGACTCGACTCCGGACAACCTTTTCGAGGCCGAATGCCGGGAGTTGCTTGACCGGATAAAAAACGAAACCTCCGCCCGGATCATCCTGTGCTCGCCGTTCCTGCTCCACATCGACGAATCGATTGCCCGGATGCGCGAAGACCTCGATCCAAAGATTGCAATCCTCAAAAGGCTCGCCGGGGAATTCAATGCCCTCTGGGTCGATTTCGATGCCGCATTCGTCGCCGCGCAGCAACACCAAGCTCCATCCCTTTGGGCGGAAGACGGCGTACACCCCACCGACGATGGCCACGCCCTGATGGCCGAAACGTGGCTTAACGCCGTAACCTTTTGGAGTGCGGAGACCCCGTCTCCGCTCTTTTAAAGCGGCAATGGGATTGCCGCACCCAAGGCGGCTCCACCGCAAAAGCAGTTCAACTTCGTGGCTTTGTGGCTCCATGTGAGTCTGTTTTTCATGGCTTGCCAAGCCGTAGCCTTGGAGCGGAGCGTATAGCGAAGGATGGCGTGCCGAGGCGTAGTTTGGAGCAGGGAGTGGATGCCCGGCGTCGCTTTCAGCTATGCCGCGGCAGTCTTCAATTGTCGCGTTGCTCTAAATGAAGACTGGTGGGCGGTAGAGGACTCGAACCTCCGACCCTCTGGGTGTAAACCAGATGCTCTAGCCAACTGAGCTAACCGCCCTTTTGTTCAAAGGAGCGCACATAGTACCCGTTCCCTTTTTCGAGTCAAGTGGTGAAAGTGAAAAATCGTTGGGTTTGAGGGGTGAGGGGAGGACGATACATGTTTATAGGCTCTTCTCTTAAAGGTTCTCTCATCTTTGCGCGGCAATATTTCGAGCCGCAGATAAACACGGATGTACGCGGAGATTAAAAAGAGTGGCTTTGGCATTGCATCTGTGGTTTTGTTCGGGCGTCGGCATAATAATGAACAAGGGCTATTATGTTTCTTTATGGAAAAATACTTTTCATTCCTTTGTTGTTGGGGCTGTTGGGTATATGCACAGCTGTGGCCGACATGCGGGCAGAGCTTGTCGCTGGAAAGACTCTCGCTGAAATTGAAAAGGAATTCACCGATAGCTCCCAGCAACCGGAAAGCATAAAGACATACGCAAAAATAACGACCACATATGGTGGAGTGTTCGAAAATGTGGATGTCCTTCGGGTGGAGACAAATTCAATATATTGCAGGTCACAAATCGGATACTGCGACATCCCTTTGGCACACCTTCCGAGCGAAGTTCTAGCCGATCTGGATAGCTTCATCGCGCAGGCAAAAGCACAAGCTGCCCGGAAAGCGGAAGAAGAGCGGCGCAAGCGACTGGAAGCGGAGCAGAGACTTAAAGAAGCGGAACGGTTGCGAATATACAACGAGGAACAAGCTCAAAAAAAACTTAGGGAAGAACAACAATTAATACAGAATGAAAATGCGGACCGCCTAATCCCTGATGAAGAAGGAAAAGAGCTGAGTGCTCCAGGCGATGGTTCCAGCAAGAGTGAGCCTGCGCGCATAGACCCGTTTGTTAAGCACATTTTAATTGTTTTAATTGTTGGTAGCATAATAGCAGGGCTCTCAAGGCGAAAAAAACTTCATATCAAAGAATAGCGTGGCTGCACGATGCTTGGAATTCTCTCCTTCATTGAAAAGCGGACTCTGATACTGAGCCAGGTGTTGTGTGTTACGGTCGTGTGCTGGACGGCATGGCCGGCCTTGCAACAACCGCGCATCGAGGGCGACGACTACCGCTACCTGCACACTGTCCAGCAACTTGCGTCCGGCGATTCCGAAAGCCTTGCCGAGGCGGCGATTGTGGAGAACCGCTGGGATCATCTCTGGTTTCTGGACGAGGGTGGCCGCATACGCTTTTTTCGCCCGACGGTGGCGGCATCCTATGGGCTGGACCGGATGCTCTGGGGCAGTCACTACGCCTTCGGCCTCACGCTAACCAACGCGCTGATTCATCTGGGTTGCAGCCTGCTGGTGGCTTTCCTGTTTAACCGCTGGCTGGGGCGCGGATTATCAGCCATCATGGCATCGATGCTCTTTGCTGGGCTTTGGGCGCATGGGGAATGCATCTGGTACATTGCGGGGCGTACCGACTCGTTGGCGGCATTGGGCTTTCTCGGGGCGTTTGCGCTGCATGTGGCGGGAGACAGGCGGCCGCAGCTTCGTGGGTGGGCCATCGCCTGCTTTGCCTTCGGCTTGCTGACAAAGGAACTGGTGATAGCCGCCCCGCTGGTTTTCCTCGCGCATGATGCACTGGTAGAACGCAAGCGGCCGCAGGGAATCCTCTATGCCGCATATGTCGCGGTCGCGGTTCTGCTTCTCGGGCTGAAGCACTTTGCCATGGGCGGGGAATCAAGCGACTTTGTCTATCCCTATCTTATCTCCCCGTTGCGTCCGGATTTTCTTGAACACCTGTGGCTACAGGCACGGAGCTATTCGGCCAACCTGCTGCTGGCGCAATGGACCGCGCCCTTCGCGGATGGCGCAACGGTCGCCGCCATGAACAGCATCGCCGGAATCGGGCTGGCCACCGGATTGCTCGTTGTCACCGGCATCCTGCTTCGGCGCGATGGCCGCTTTTGGCTGTTGCTGTTGCTGGGGATGGCGACCTGGCTACCGACCAGCTTTGTCTATCTCAGCGAACGCTACCTCTACCTGCCGTCCGTGGCGTTCGTCGGCATTCTTGGATTGTTGGTCTCCACCCGTCCTGCCAAATGGCGGAATGCGCTTGCGGTTCTTCTGGGGATCTATGCCGTTTTCCATGCAACAAAGCTATACGGCAAGCACAAGGAAGTCTGCGGGCAACCGGGATCGATCCGCGAGATGGCGGCACAAATCGATCCGGTGCGCGGGGAAATAGGGAAGGGCGGCCATCTCTTGCTGGTAAACCTGCCCGGCCCGTTCCTCCGCGCCCAGTTTGCGCAGGAAACGTTTAGGGTCCTGCTCGACGATCCGAAGTTGAAGGTGCAGGTGCTAACCATGATGCCGGGGCAAAACGGCACCCCCATGCAACCCGGCGATGCCCCGCCTTCGATGGGCGCGGACATTGTCTTGCGAAAGGAAGGGAAAAATCGGCTGATTGTAGAAGGGCAACGCGGCCAGCGCGTGCAGGAATATGAACACTTTCCCTTTTCATGGGCCAGTCTGGAGCCGGGGAGGGAACACCGAACCCCGGAACTCGGCGCCCATATTCTCGCCGGGGATTCGCTCGGCGCAACAGCCATCGAATTCACCTTGCCCGATCCCATAGAGCGATACCAGGTCCTGGTGTGGGAGGCCGATCCCGACTTTACCCAGCACCCCTGGCTCCGCCGCGCCAATGCCCGCGTGCGCCTCTCCCGATGAATGGGACGTACCAGAATGGCGCTTCCTCAAGGCCATTCGGTTCATTCCCGATTCCGGGGGGGGGTGTCTCTATAGTGGAAGATGTGTAGTGCGTGCTTCCCGTCTG
>JBDLHZ010000127.1:0-7318 GCA_039715135.1 Verrucomicrobiota bacterium | reverse complement strand
TACAACCTGAAGGAATTCGGGCTTTGGGCCACGACCGATGTGGATACCCTTTTCTTCATGGATGACTGGGGTGCGCAAAACTCGCTCCTGATTGCGCCCGAAATGTGGCGCAAGGTCTTCAAGCCGTTGTACAAGGAATATATCGATATCGCCCACGACAACGGGAAAAAGGTCTTCATGCACTCCGATGGAAACATCCTCGATATCATCCCCGACTTGATCGAACTGGGGCTTGACGCCCTCAACTCTCAGCTGTTCTGTATGGGGATCGAGGAGATGGGCAGGCGCTTCAAGGGGCAGATCGCCTTCTGGGGCGAGATCGATCGCCAGCACATCCTGCCCAACGGCACGAAGGAGGATGTCGAGAAGGCCGTGTCGAGTCTCAAGGACGCATTGTATGCCGATGGCGGCGTCATCGCCCAGTGCGAGTTCGGCCCCGGCGCCAGGCCGGAAAACGTCCACACCGTTTTTGAAACCTGGAACAAGCTTTAATGGGGAAATCGCCACGAAAGAGCACAAAGATAACTTCGAAAAACGGGAGGAGAATGTCATTGACCCAGAACCAGTTCCGTGGCGATATTCTCCCTATAGTGCCAATAAGATGCACTGCGGGGAGAATATCATGCCTATAAAAAAACAAGGAGCTCTGTTTGTTGGACGCGAGAGGGAACTGGATCAGCTTCGTACTACGCTGGATCGTTCAAGGCCGTCGGTGTCCGTGGTGTATGGACGCAGGCGGGTCGGCAAAAGCGCACTGATCCGCAAGGCCTTGGAGGGACGCCCTGCGCTCTTCTTCGAGGGGCTTGAGAACCAGGCCACATCCGTACAGCTATCGAACTTTTGCCTTCAACTTGCAAAACAATCCGGTTCAACGACGCAACGGGAAACACCGAAGACCTGGCGGGAAGCCTTTCTTCTGCTCGAACCTGTCCTGAAAAAGAGACCGGCCTGCCTGGTTCTTGACGAGTTCCAGTGGATGGCCAACTACCGGTCGGCCATTGTGTCCGACCTCAAGATGGTATGGGAGCAGTATCTCTCCACCATCCCGGGCGTCTCCCTCATCATGTGTGGTTCCATCGCTTCTTTCATGCTAAAGAAAGTGGTCAAGGGATCCGCCTTGTATGGCCGGACGGATCGTGTTGTTCACCTGCGGGAATTCTCCCTTGCCGAGACCGCCAGAATGCTGCCCGGCTACGGAAGGGAAGAACTTCTGGATACCTACATGATCCTTGGCGGCATTCCAAAATACCAGGAATTGCTTAGGGACTACCCATCGCTGTATCTGGCCATTGAAGAGCTGGGCTTCCGGGAGAATGGTTTCCTGGTCGACGAGTTCGACAGGATATTCGTTAGCCATTTTGGGAGAAACGAGGACTACGCACGCATTGTTGGCGCACTGGCAACGCATCCCCATGGCATCTTCCGCAAGGCGCTGGCGACATCCGCAAGAGTGGATCTGGGCGGGGGCCTGAGCAGGAATCTGGCCGATCTGGAATCGGCCGGCTTCATCCGTTCCATCAGGCCGATATCAAGACCTGCCAACACAAAGCTGATCAAGTACGTGCTTTCCGACGCCTATCTTCGGTTCTACCATTTGCTGATGCGACCGGAGCTGGCATCCATCAGATCGGGCCACTCGACACTTCGCTTTGCCGCGCTGGTGCAGAAGCCTGTCTTCCATGGCTGGCGTGGGCGTGCATTCGAGGTCGCCTGCATGCAGCATGCCCCCAATATTGCACAGGCACTGGGTTTCCATGGCATTGAGTACAGCTTTGGGCCTTATTTCCGGGCGGGCGGCCCCGATGGCAGAGGGGTGCAAGTAGACCTCGTTTTCGACCGGGCCGACAATGTACTGACGCTGTGCGAAATGAAGTGCAGCCGGAATCCGATCGGAAAGAGCGTCATCGAGGAGATTGAAAGGAAGGCTGGCTTGCTCAGGGAGGCCTTCCCAGGCAAGACCGTCCAGAATGTCCTGCTATATCACGGTTCCATCACGAAAACGGTAGGCCAATCTCCATACATCTACGCAACGCTGGACTCGAACATCCTCTTCCAAGGAGGGAAATGAAAAAGAAAATACACATTGTTTCGTACACCCACTGGGACCGGGAGTTCCGCTTTGATTTTGAGACCACGCGCATGTGGCTTACCCGTCTAATGGACGATCTCGTAGAGATCATGCAGGAGAAGCCGGCGTTCAAGAACTATATGCTCGACGGGCAGTTCACGCTGGTGGACGACTATCTCGAAGTGCGCCCGGAGCAGCGCGAAGCCGTCAAGGCGCTGGCGGAAGCCGGACGCCTCCAGCTCGGCCCGTGGTACACGCTGCCCGACAGCTCGTCGATCCACGGCGAGTCGTTGGTGCGCAACCTGATGACTGGAACCCGCGCCTGCAAGGCGTTTGGCTGCGACCACGTCAACGTCGGCTACAACGTCTTTTCCTTCGGGCAGATCGGCCAGCTTCCGCAGGTCTATTCCGGCTTCGGGATCGACTTTATCCTCTTCTACAAGCACATGGACAAGACCCGCGTGCGCGGCGACGAGTTCTGGTGGGAATCCCCCGACGGTTCCCGTGCCATGGCCACGCACCTCGGCCGCGAGGCGCGCTGGAACTTTTTCTTCGCCGGGCACATTCCGATCATGTATGGGCTCGATCCGTGGCACAAGGACTGGCAGTACCGCTGGGGCGAACTCGGTCCGTCTTTCCATCAGTGCGAGCCGGAAAACCATGCCGGGTTCCACTTCATTACCAAGCCGCTCGACATCTGGTGCCCGGAAAAGGTCCGGGAAGGTTTCGATCGCCTGCTTTCAACGGTGGAGGAAACCACCCATGCCCCCGAGCATCTGCTGGCGTTCGACGGTACCGACTTTACCGCGCCGCACCCGATGATTCCCGAGATGATCGACGAGGCCAACAAGGTGCTTGCCGACGACGGGTACGAGGTCGTCCATAGCACACTCGGCGACTATGCCAAGGCCGTCCGCCCGCTGCTCGAAGGCCGCGAACTCGACACGCAGGTTGGTGAAATGAAGGACGGCCCGGTCGGGTCGATCCACACCGATGTCTGCTCGACGCACCCCGAACTCAAGCGTGCCAACTCCGGCGCGGAAAACGTACTCTTCCGCCAGGGCGAGCCGCTCTCCGCGCTGGCATGGCTGGAAGGGCGCAACTATCCAAAGGCGCTCATCCAAAAGGCGCTCCACTATCTCTTCTCCGCGCAAGCACACGACTCGCTTCACGGCGTCGGCCCCGACGACATGTGCAAGGATATCGGCAACCGTCTGCTGCAGGCGGGCGTCATTGGCGAAAACCTCGCGACCGTCGGCATGCAGGAGCTGGCGATGGAGATCAATACATCTTCGATGGACGGCGACTACTTCGTCACCGTCTTCAACACGGCCACCTTCGACCGCACCGAGGTGTTGGAACTCTACCTCGACCTGCCGCGCGAGCGGATGATCGAGTCGATCACGCTCGTCGACGGCGAAGGCCGCCGCGCCGAGGCCTTTCTGCTGGAGGTTGCTGACCAGCGCGGCGGGCTCTACCACCCGCGCAGCCGCAACATGCCCTTCTACAGCAAGCGCTACCACCTGCTCTTTGAAGCGAAGGACATTCCGGCCATGGGCCACAAGGTCTTCACTGTGGAGTGGGGCGAGAAGGCGATCTATCCCTATCCGCACGAGGACTTCGAGCCGATCCTGATTCCGGCCAGCCCGCTGGCCTCCGATGCGCGTACCGCCGAAAACGAATTCATTGCGGTCGAACTCAACGCCGACGGAACGGTCAATCTGACCGACAAGCAGACCGGTAAAAAGCATGAAGGGCTGAACTATTATCTCGATAGCGGCGAGGCGGGGACGGTCTATGAACACAAGCCGCCGAAGAACAACCGCTTGGTTACCACGCAGGGCATGAGCGCGCAACTCGCGCTGGTGGAAAACACGCCGTTGCGTTGCGCGTTTGAAGCGAAGACCGTCATGGTGATTCCATCCGGACATGACAAAGCCGAAGACGCCCGCTCGGAACAGACCGTCGAAATGGCCGTCACCACGCGCTACACGCTCCGCAAGGGCTGCCCCTTCCTCGAGGTGGAGGTTAAGGTGGACAACCGCGCCCGGAACCATTTCCTGCGCGCCTGTTTCCCGACCGGCATCAACGCCGAAAAGACCTGGGCGGGAACCGTCTTCGACGTCAACGAATACAACACCGTCATCGAACCCGACGGGCCCTGGCAGGGGCCGGCGCTCGCCCGCCACCAGCAGCACCTTTTCATGGATATCGGCGACGGCGCCAACGGCTTTGCCGTGCTCAACGAAACGCTGCGCGACTACGAGGTGCTCGATGCCGAAAACGGCGTCGTCGCCCACAGTCTTCTGCGTGCTTCGAAGCTGCGCATCCCGGTGGACAACCGCCTCTGGATGGAATATCCCGGCGACGACAGCTCGCAGGCGCTGGGCGAACACGTTATCCGCTACGCCCTCATGCCGCACGCCGGAACATGGGACGAAGCAGGCGTAATGAAGCAGGCGCTCGCCCGCGCCACGCCGCTGCGCTCCGCGCAGATCGGACGACAGGAAGGTGTGCTGCCGCCCGCCCGCTCGATGCTCGCCATCGAAGGCTCCGACAACCTCGTTCTCAGCGCCCTCAAGAAGGCCGAGGATCGCGACAGCATCATCGCCCGTTTCTACAACCCGTCGAACAAGGCTATCGAGTGCACGCTTAAGACCGGCTTCGGCTTCAAGGAAGTGCATCTGCTACGCATTGATGAAACGCGCGAAGAATCGCTTGCATCCGATGGAGTGGCTGTCAAAATCACTGCCGATCCGCACAAGATCGTGACCATTGAATTTAAAATCTAAAGGGAAGACTATGTCTGTATTGGTGAATATTCCGAACATGGGTGAAATTACAACCGCCTCCGGCATGAAGCCGCTGGAGGTGTGCAGCGACGGTGCGTACAAGGTCGGGAAGGGCGGGGTGGTGTCGATCACCGCCACCGGTGACGGCAAGGTGGAGTTCATTGCCTTCGAAGACCGCACATTGGCCTATGTGAATTCGGCGATGGGCTATCCGGCCTACTACCCGGTCCATCCGGTGGAGATGGAGAAGCCGCTCAAGGCGGTGCTGATGGATCTTGATGGAACGACGGTGCACAGCGAGCACTTCTGGATCTGGATCATCGAGAAAACCACCGCCAGCCTGTTGGGCGATCCAAAATTCCAGCTCGAAGCCGCCGACGAGCCGCACGTCTCCGGCCATTCGGTCTCCGAGCACCTGCAGTACTGCATCGAAAAATACTGTCCCGGCAAAACCGTCGAAGAAGCGCGGACGTGGTACTTCAAGCACACCAACTTCGAGATGAACGAAATCATGGAGGGGCGCGGCAAGAAGGGGGCCTTCACGCCGTCGCCCGGCATCAAGGAGTTCCTGCTCGAACTCAAGGAGATGGGCGTGAAAATCGGCCTCGTCACCTCCGGCCTCTACGAAAAGGCCTGGCCTGAAATCCTCGATGCTTTCAAGACGCTCGACATGGGCGACCCGAATGAATTCTACGACGCCATCATCACCGCCGGCCACGCCATCCGCAAGGGGGAGCCGGGCACGCTCGGCGAACTTTCGCCCAAGCCCCATCCGTGGCTCTATGCCGAAACCGCGCGCGTCGGTCTCGGCATCCCGTTCGAGGAGCGACACCAAGTTGTTGGCATCGAAGACAGTGGGGCGGGGGTGGTCTCCATCCTATTGGCAGGCTTTGCGCCCATCGGCATCGGCGGCGGCAACATTATCGAATCCGGCACAAAAGAACTCTGTTGCAACTACTGCAAATCGTTTGGAGACATTCTGCGGATCATCCGTTGAAAACCAAACCTTCCCCCGATCCGAGACTTTGGATCGGGTCGAAGTTTTCAGACGTGTCCCGGCGTCTTGACCTGCATAGCCTTGGCGAAGCGGGTTGGCGAAGACGGATGGTTTCAGGGGCGGGTTCTTTGCGAAAGTGGAGGGCTACTGCGAGGCGGGGCCGATTTGCGGTTTTATTTCGTTGGTTCGGATCATCAGCGGGCCGGTCCAGCCTTTTCCTGCGGTCTCGATCCAGTCCAGCGCCCTTTCAATGAATGGATCAAGTTCGGGATTTGAAGCTAGGTGATGGGCACCCCTTATGGTGCGCCTTGCAGTTCCTGGCGGAACCGGGCGGGGGGCAATTGATAGCGGCGGCGGAAGAGCTTTGTGAAGTAGTGGATATCGGGAATCGCCACGAGGGATGCTATTTCCTTTATTTCGATTTCGCCGTGCGCCAGCAAGTCCGCAGCCTTGGCCAATCGGACGTTGATCAGAAACTGTCCCGGCGCTTCCTTGGTTGCGGTCTTGAAGCATCGCCGGAAATGACCGTACGAGACATGCGCCCGGTTGGCTTCTTCCTGGAAATCCCACGGTTCTTCAGGGTGGTCTTGTATTTGGTCTACAAGTTTCTTGATATAATTGTTCTGTTGCGGCTCTTCCGAAAAATTCTCCCCCTCTTCGAGCAACTGGAACAGCATGCCGTCGAGCGTGTGTACGGCCATCGAGTGTCCAGCCGGCCCGCGCTTCATCGCCTTCACGCATTTTGTGAAGGATTGAAGAAAGTGTTCGCTGTCATGCACCCTGCAGATCGGGTTTTCCCGGGAGAGCAGTCCGGCATCGATGTATCGTTGAACCCTTTTGCCGCTGAACGCCAGATAGCTGTGGTGCCACGTGTCGGTCCCCTTTGTGCCGAACCTGAACCTAGGCCCGGGGAAAGTAAACAAAGTGCATGGCCAGGCGATGGTCTTCGGGGCGGATTTTCCGATTTGTATCTGGATGGGGCCTGCATGGTTGTACTGCAGGCAGTAGTAGTCGCGGTGTTTCCGGTCGATAATGCCCGTAGTGATGGCTGCGAAATCCCCTTGCAGGAAGTTGATATCCTTGTAGAAAGCCATGTTCAAATCCTCCAATAACTTGTTCAAATCAGCTAAATACAACACATGCGATATAGGGTAAACATATTGCTGGTTAATGTAAATAGATTAATTCATGCCTGAAGAGGGATGCCGTTTCACGGTTCAAATAGTTACAAAGTACAAGATACAAGCCGCTGCGGGGATAGGTCTGTTCGAAGGCGAATCGGTCTGTCCGCGTGGCAGGTAGCAAGGGTGTTGCCTCCAGAACCCCCGGATGGAGGCGGCTCGGCAGTATGTGTTCCGGGGTTGGCAGTAAAGTAGCAAGGAGAATAGAAATGAGAAGTAAAAGACATATCATATCAAGCGCGTTGGCCATTGTGGTTGCATGCGTTGCCGGAGTGGCCCA
>JBDLHZ010000126.1:0-7322 GCA_039715135.1 Verrucomicrobiota bacterium | reverse complement strand
GCGAAGACAATGTTGCAGAGGGGGCCGGCGACGGCGACGGCGATTTTTTTCCACGGGGAGACGTCGGGGAGTTTTTTGCGATCGTTCTCGTTTCCGCCCTGCATCTTTTCCATGCCTTCGGGGTCGAGCTGGGGAAGGGAGACATAGCCGCCGATGGGAAAGGCGCCGATCTTGTAGACGATGCCGTCGATCTCCTTTTGCCAGAGCGAGGGCCCCATGCCGATGGAGAATTTCTCGATCACCAAACCGCATTTCTTGGCGACGATAAAGTGCCCCCATTCGTGGGCGAAAATGGTGATTCCAAAGAGAAATAGCATCATGACGACGATGTAGAGAATTTCGAGCATAGCGGGATCCTTTGGTGGTTATTTGAGGAAAAGTTCAATGTAGATATAAAGCATGGGTGCGGCGAAGAGGATGCTGTCGATCATGTCGAGAATGCCGCCGAGCCCGTAGACCATGGTGTTGGAATCCTTGACGTCGACCGCGCGCTTGAAGAGGGATTCAACGAGGTCGCCTGCGGTTCCAACGATCGGGAAAAGGAAGCCGAGCACTAGCGCGTGCCCCAGCGAAAAGGAAACCGTACTGTTGATATGGCCCTTGGAGGCAATCAGCCAGATGAGGTTGACAGCCACGCAGAAGACGATGCCGCCCAGCAGGCCTTCCCAGCTCTTTTTCGGTGAAATGACCGGAGCCAGTTTGTGCTTCCCGAAACGTGTTCCGAAGAAATATCCGCCGGAGTCGGCCATCTTCATGCAGAGGATGACGTAGAATGCGGCCCAACCGGGCTTGGAAAGATCGCCCTGCAGAAAGAGGCGAACCACAAAGCTCCAGAGCAGGGGAACATAGACGATGCCGAGGATGGTTCCCATGCAGCTATCAAGGCCTTTGCGCAGATCATGGTAGGCAAGGATGCGGAAAAAATTGGAAACGATTACGAGTAGCAGGATGCACCAAAGCAGGCTGTTGGAAAGCGAGCCGGTCATGTGGAACCAAGTGGAGATGATAAAGACGAGACCGCTGGCGGTTCCCCATTTTTTCGAGGTGGGCATGCCCCCGGCTTCCAGCAGGCCGTAGAACTCCCACGTGCCAAGGCCGGTGAACAGCAGCATGCCAAGGAGCCCGAAAAGGTTGTTGCACGGCACGGTCGTGAAGAGCGATACCAGTACAATGGCGATTCCAAGTGCTATGATGATCCGCTTCTTGTCCATGAGTCCTGTTTCCTATTTCTTGACCCCACCATAGCGGCGATCGCGCAAATTGTAAGCTTCCAATGCATGGAAAAACTGCTCCTCGCGGAAATCCGGCCAGTAGGTGTCGGTGATATGGAACTCGGAATAGGAGAGTTGCCACAGCAAAAAGTTGCTCAGCCGCAGTTCGCCGCTGGTGCGGATCATCAGCTCCGGATCGGGTACATCCGGAAGGTAGAGGTGGTCCGAAACCGTCTGTTCGTCGATATCCTTTGCCTTCAATCCGCCGGCTTCGACTTTTTCGGCGATCCTTTTCGCCGCATCGGCAATCTCCGTGCGCGAGCCGTAGCTCAGTGCAACGATAAAGGTGCGGTCCGCATAGTCCGCCGTGGCATCGATGGTCTTTTGCAGGCGCTTGCGCACGGGCAGGGGAAGGCGCTCGAACTGCCCCATCACGCGCAGGCGGATCTTGTTGTCGTGCAGTTCCTGCTCGTAGGCGTCGAGCGAGCTGACAAGCAGCTTCATCAGGCCATCGACCTCCTGCGGCGGTCGTTTCCAGTTTTCGGTGCTGAAGGCGTAGACGGTGAGATACTCGATGCCGGCCTGCTTGGCGGCCCGCAACACGGCGCGCACGGATTGCGCGCCCTCCTTGTGTCCCTCGATCCGCGAGAGGCCGCGCTCCTGGGCCCACCGGCCATTGCCATCCATGATGATGGCAACGTGGCGCGGAACCTTTTCAAATGACGGTGTCATTTCCAAATTCGAATTTCGATATTCGTGCTTAGGATTTGCGGTCGAGCAACAAGGTGCTCGACCGTTTGGGTCCTACGGAAAGGATCGAAACCTTCACGCCGGTCAGCTCTTCCAGATACTGGACATATTTCTGCGCCTGCTCCGGAAGCTCGTCCCAATTGGTGCATCCGGTGGTCGGGGTGTTCCAGCCTTTGAACTCCTCGTAGATCGGCGTGCAGCGCTCCAGCTTGCGGATGCTCGCGGGTACGGTATCGATGCGCTCTCCGTCGCATTCGTAGGCCACGCAGACCTTGATGGTTTCGACGGCATCGAGCACGTCGAGCTTCATCAGCGCCCATTCATTGATGCCGCCGACCATGGCGGAGTAGCGCGCAACCACGCCGTCGAACCAGCCGCAGCGGCGCGGGCGTCCGGTAGTGGCTCCGAACTCGTTGCCGACCTTGGCGATGTGCGCGCCCATTTCATCTGTCAGCTCGGTCGGGAAGGGGCCGCCGCCAACGCGGGTTGTATAGGCCTTCACGATGCCGACCACGCGGTTGATCGCGTTTGGCGGAATGCCGGAACCCGACGGCGCGCCGCCTGCGCCCGTGTTGGACGAGGTAACGAAGGGGTAGGTTCCGAAGTCGACGTCGAGCATCACGCCCTGCGCTCCTTCGAAGAGGATTTCATCGTCGTTCTGGACGGCTTCATGGAGCAGGGGAATGGTGTCGCAGATGAACGGGCGCAGATAGTCGGCCGCTTCCTTGACCTGTACAAGAAGCTCGTCGATGTCGAGCGGCGCGGCATCCATGCCTTTGAGTACCTCGTTTTTCTTTTCGGCCTGTTCCTTGACCATGTCGAGGAAATCGTCTTCGAGGATATCGCCGAGGCGCAGGCCGATGCGGTCCGCCTTGTCGGAATAGGCCGGGCCGATGCCGCGCTTGGTGGTACCAATCTTTTCGCCTTCCCCGAGCTTGCCTTCCTTCGCGCCGTCTAGCTCCTTGTGGTACTGCAGAACCATGTGCGCGCGGTCGGAGATAAAGAGGCGGCCATCGAGCTTGATGCCGCGGGCAACCAGTTTTGTGAGTTCATCCATCAGGCCGATAATGTCGACCACGAGGCCGTTGCCGATCACGCATTTGCAGTTTTCGCGCAGGATGCCTGAAGGAGTGAGATGGAGCACATATTTCTGGTCGCCGATCTCCACGGTGTGGCCGGCGTTGTTGCCGCCCTGGTAGCGTACCACCCAGTCCACGTTCGCGGTGAGCACGTCGATAATCTTGCCTTTGCCTTCGTCGCCCCATTGCGACCCGATCAATACTGTCTTGGACATGTCTATGGATTCTCCGGTTAATAGTTATCAACTATCGGTTATCGGAAGATCCGCATCTGTCCGCCTTTTTTCTGATAACCACTAACTGTTTCCGCCCTTCCGGCCGGAAACATAAAAAACCCCGCTTTCATAAGGGGGCTTATGAAAACGGGAAACTAGGGAAACTCTCGTGAGACGTCAAGTTTTCAGGGCGGTGATATCGGTGCCGCTGGGCTGCTGGAAGACGCGGAGGCCGAATTCGGGGATGGCGGCGATGACGTGGTCGAAGATGTCGGCCTGGATGGCTTCATAGTTGGCCCATGCCTTGTCGGAGCTAAAGACGTAGATCTCGATGGGCAGCCCCTGCGGCGTGGGCTGGAGGTGGCGCACGAGGAAGGTCATGCCGGTGTGGATTTTGGGGTGGTTGCGCAGGTATTCAACGAGATAGGCGCGGAAGATGCCGAGGTTGGTTTGCCGGCGGCCGTTGACGACCGTGGCTGAAAGATCGATTTTTTTCTCCTCGTTTTCGGAATCGATGGCCTGCTGGGTCATTTCCACATATTCCTTGAGCATCTCCATCTTGCGGAAGCCGGCGAGCATGGCTTCGTCGGCGAACCGGACGGTGTTCATATCGATATGGATCGAGCGCTTGATGCGCCGTCCTCCGGATTCGCTCATGCCACGCCAGTTTTTGAACGAGTCGGAGATGAGGGCATAGGTCGGGATAGTGCTGATGGTCTTGTCCCAGTTGCGCACCTTGACAGTGTTGACGGTGACCTCGATCACGTCGCCGTCGGCGCCGTATTTCGGCATTTCGATCCAGTCGCCCT
This sequence comes from Verrucomicrobiota bacterium, assembly GCA_039715135.1. Lineage (GTDB taxonomy): Bacteria > Verrucomicrobiota > Kiritimatiellia > Kiritimatiellales > Pontiellaceae > Pontiella. Next base: position 3,258 of record JBDLHZ010000126.1, on the reverse strand, counting down.
CGCGCACCATGTCGTAGGCGCCGAGCTGGATGCCGGCGACAAAGCCGAGGATGGTGTCCTTGAACACCAACATGGTCACGGCGGTCAGGCCGCCGAGCAGGGTGAACAGGTGCCAAGGCTCCTTGTTGATGAGTACCGAGATGATGAAGATGGAGGCGAAGAGGTAAAGGAGGATGATCAGCGATTGGATCATCGGGCGGATCGGCTTGCGATGGCTGTCGGGTTCCGCGCGGTAGATGTCGGCCACTGCGTTCAGGAAAGCTTCAACCGCTCGCGCACCCACGAAGATGATCAGCGCGAAGAGGATGCGTTTGAGCAGAACAAAACTGTCCGGCATCGCGCGGTCGATGCAGAGCATGATAAACGTCAGGGGAATCAGCCGCAGGAACCGATGGAACACCCGCGCCTCCATCAGCGCATCGTCCCACTTGTTGGAGGTTTTAAGCGTGACCTTGTGGATAAGCTTCAGCAGATAGTTGCGCAATATCCAGTAGACCGCAAAAGCACCGATCGCAATCAGCACAATCACCACCACCACAGCCGTTTCATCGGCTGCGGTCTCCGTCACTCCCATCGAAACCAGTATTTTTCGAATCATTTCCATCATGGAACCATCCTTGGTTGAAAAGCCGCATCATAACAGCATGGAGCCTTTGTTAAAGCATCATGTTGTGGATTTGCGGCGCGGCATTGTTGTAAAATCGGGTTCTTTTCCGCCGTTGTTTAATACGGCATGTAAATACGCTACGCGCCCCCTCCGGGAGGCACGTCCTATAGCGCGGAATGATCGAGTGTTGTTATTGGAAAAGACAAGCGGTGTAGGACGTGACTCTTTTGAAAAAAGGTCACGTATGTTGGATAGGTCAACAACTATTTCCTGAACGTGGCTACTCCCCGCTTTCGGGCTGGCGGATGGCTACGAGCGTGTCGCCGAGCTGGAGGCGGGTGTCGGGGCCGGGATCGAAGACGGTCTGGCCGGTGGGATGCTTGATGGCGATGACCATGCCGCCAAGGGTCTGCCGTGCGCGTGCCTCGGCCAGGGTTTTGCCGAGCATGTCGCTTTCCTCGTCCACGGGGGATTCGAAGACCTGCATGGCGATGCTTTTGTCCCTTGAAACGAGCTCGACGAGATCGACGACCGCGGGCCGGGTGATGAGCTGGGCGATCTGGTTGGCGCCGGAAGCGATGGGCGAGACGACCCGTGCGGCGCCGGCTTTCTGGAATTTGCGCGTGTTTTCCGGATCGTGGACACGGGCGATGATCCGCAGGTCGGCGCATAGGCCGCTGGCGGTCAGGGTGAGGAAAAGGTTTTCGGCATCGCTATCGAGTGTTGCGACGAGCGAGTCGGCCTCGCAGATGTTTGCGGCTTCAAGGGTTTCTTCCTCGGTGGCGTCGCCCGCGATGTAGGGGATGTTCTGTTCCCCCAGTCGCTTGGCGATCTCTTCGTTCTGCTCGATCACGACAAACGGTTTGTTGGCGGCCTGTAGCTCGGCAACGACCCGGCTGCCGGTTCGGCCATAGCCGCAGATGATGGTGTGTTGCTTCATTTGGGCAATTCTTTTCATCATGGTTCTTCTCCCTAGGACATTGGTCAGGCTGCGTTGGAAAAGGAATTCAACGAGGCGGGTCAGGCAATAGGCCATCAGGCCGACGCCAAAGAAAATAAGCAGGGTCGTCAGGATACGACCCAACCCGGAAAGCTCGTGGACCTCGCCGAATCCGACCGTGGAGACGGTGATGATGGTCATATAGAAGCAGTCGGACCAGTTCCATCCCTCGATGAGACGATAGCCAACCACGCCGGAAAACATGACGATACCGATGCCGATAAGGCCTTTGCGTAGCCCGGCGCGCAGTTGTTCGTTGATTCCCTTGAATTTCATTCGGGGTTCAGTTTCCCATGTCATGTTTCGCGCATTAAAGCACAAGGGATGCCATTTTTGAATTTCGATTTTTGAATTTCCAAACAGATTTGTTTTTTAGTACTGTTGGTCGCTGAGGTTTAAATGCATTCAACGACCAGACAGCTATTCATCTCGCAGGTTGTTCTTCTTGCGGGCTCCCGCCTGCCGGCAATTGCCGCCTCCTCTTCCTCGCGCGTTTCGCTGGCCTACATTGCGCGCCTCTATTCCATGGGCAGCTCGACTTCCGGCAAGAAGGTCGTGATGAAGAACAAGTGGAACACCATCGAGGTGGAAACCAACAGCCGGCGTGCGTGGATCAACGGTGTAATGGTCTGGTTGCAGCATCCATGCCGCAAGTCTGGCCGTAGCTGGGCGATCCGGGAAGTCGATTTCAAGAAGGGGATCGACCCCATCATGCGCGCTTATGCCCATGTGCCCACCAAAACGCCGCGCCTCGTCGTGCTCGATCCCGGCCACGGCGGCAAGGATGCCGGCGCGGTCAGCCCCCGCAAGGTCTATGAAAAGCTCGCCGTTCTCTCCATCGCCAAGCGCGTCAAGGCACATCTCGAAGCCAAGAAGATTCCTGTTCGGCTAACCCGCTCCACCGACACATTCGTTCCCTTGAAGCAACGGAGCGAGATTGCCGCCAAGGCCGGGGCGGATATTTTCGTTAGCATCCACGCCGACGGTGCGGGCGACTCCAGCGCCAACGGGGTCGAGACTTTCATCATGACTGCCGCCGGATGCGATTCCAGCAACCACTATGGCCAGGGCGGCGACAAGTCGCCGGGCAGGGGGAACCAATATGATGCCGCCAATGCCGTGCTCGGTTTTTCCATCCAAAGCAATCTGGTTAAAATGTCCAAGCGTTCGGACCGTGGCCTGCGCCGCGCCCGTTTTTCCGTTCTCAAGCATGCCCCTTGCCCCGGGGCGCTTGTCGAATGCGGTTTCCTGACCAATCCCGCGGAAGAGGCGTTGATGATCGATGCCAACTATCGCGAGGCCGTCGCCCGCGGCATTTCCAATGGCATTCTGGGCTACATCACCTTCGTCAACCGCGCGCGGAAATAATGAACCAATCCGATACGTGATATGGGATTCGGGATGCGCGAAGCGCCTTGGAGTGCGTCCCCGCACGTGCGGGGCGCTTTCCGACCGCGAAGAGCGGAGACGGGGTCTCCGCACTCCAAAGCGGCTGCGCCACAACGCCTACTTGATGAGCTGGAGGAATTCGTTGCGGGTGGATCGATCGCGGCGGAAGCTACCGAGCATGGCGGAGGTGACCATGCAGGAGTTTTGCTTCTCGACCCCGCGCATCATCATGCACAGGTGTTGCGCTTCGATCACGACACCA
>JBDLHZ010000125.1:0-7349 GCA_039715135.1 Verrucomicrobiota bacterium | reverse complement strand
ATTGTTATCCCCGAAGGGAGGATTGTCGCCAATCCGAGGAAACACTACATAGCCGCGAGCAAGAATAGCGAGAAGAGTTTTAATTTAATTTCGGTGAAAACTCCATGCCGAGATCTGTGGGACATGAATATGCGGGTGCGCTCTACCATCCGCCTTCCTCCGTCGGACTACGCCGCGACAAGTGTGATGTGCCGGCGGGTGGGTTGCCGTCCTTCTCCGTCAATCGTCATGGTATGTTCTCCTCCTGGACCGTGTGAAAAGGTTAGGTCGTAGTCCGATGTCGTGGACAAGGTTTCCGGGCACGACATGCTGTTCGAATTTGGGGCATCCGAGCCTTGAGCGGATATTTTCAACGAGGTCAAGCCGCGCGATTTTCCATTGGGGCAAATACACTGCGGGTTTGCGCTTGCCGTTGAAAGGTGAAACAATGTGTTCCGGTTGTCATGGGTGTGGAGTGGATATGAACGAAGCGAAATTCAAGGAGTGGGGTTTTCCCGTCGGGCGCATGTTTTTGGCGGCGGGGCCTTGCAGTGCGGAAAGCGAGGAGCAGGTGCTGGAAACGGCGCAGGCGTTGGCCGGGCACGATGTGGGTTTTATGCGCGCCGGAATCTGGAAGCCGCGCACCCGGCCGGGCAGTTTTGAGGGCGTGGGTTTGAAAGGGCTGGCTTGGATGGATCGCGCCCGCACCGAAACCGGCCTGAAGATCGGTACGGAAGTTGCCGAGCCATCGCATGTGGAAGCCTGTCTTGAGTTTGGCTTGGATATCCTTTGGATCGGTGCGCGGACTGCGACCAATCCGTTTTCGGTGCAGGCGATTGCCGATGTGTTGAAGGGAACGGATGTTCCCGTTCTCGTGAAAAACCCGATGACCGCCGATATCGGCCTGTGGATCGGTGCGATCGAGCGGTTGGCCAATGCGGGGCTGACGAAGATCGGTGTGATTCACCGCGGTTTCGGTTCGACGCTGGAAATGCGCTACCGCAATGCGCCGAACTGGAAGATGCCCATCGAGATCAAGCGGCGTTTGCCGGATATTCCGCTCATTTGCGATCCCAGCCATATTTGCGGAAAGGCCGAACTCATCCACACCATTGCGCAGGAGGCCATGGATCTGCTCTTCGACGGCCTGATCGTCGAGGTGCATCCCGATCCGCCCAGCGCGCTTTCCGATGCCGCGCAGCAGCTCACGCCCGACCAGTTTTTTTCGATGGTCGGATCCCTTGAATTATCGCGCGAAAAAAGCGACAGCCCCGCATTTCTGAATCGCCTGGGCGGATTGCGCGAAAGTGTCGACGAGTTGGACGGCCGGTTGCTCGAACTACTTGGGCAGCGGATGGATATTGTGCAGGAGATGGGGCGGCTCAAGGCCGAGCAGAGCGTTTCCACCCTTCAGCCTCATCGTTGGCAGGAGATTGTCGATGATCGTGTGAAAAAAGGGGTGGGGCTCGAGCTTTCCGAAGGGTTTGTGCTCCAGCTCATGCAGTCCATCCACGAAGAGGCGATCCGCCGCCAGGAAGCCGACCGCGTCGAGGGTGCGGAGTAGCTCCAAGGGAAGGAACCCGCTTGTTTCTCGCTCCGGGAATTTTGATGATGGACAATTTATCCCGTTTTTGGCACCCTATGTGGCTTTAGATTTAGGAGCGAGTACATGCCGGCCAAGAGAAAGTATAATGTTAAAGGAACCAAGGATTTTATTGTTTTGGCGGGGATCTTTTTTTTCCTCTGCCTATGGGCGATCAAGGATGCATGGTATCCCTCCCCGAAAGTCCTTGAAAAGCACCCTGAGGAAGTGGCCGTTGCCTTCGAGGTGGCCGGATCGATCGGGCAGTTGCATGTGGCGGAAGGGGATTCGATTGGTGAAGAGCAAGTCCTTGCGGAACTACACCACGCCAAGATCCAAGAAAAATTCGATACCGCCAAAAAGGAATACTCGGACGCCAAGAATCAACACGCCCTCATGGATGAAGCGCTGCGAAATGCGGTGAAAAACGGGGCCTCCAGCGAAGGGATCGCCGAGCTTAAGCAAGGCCGGGTTGATGCGCAGACCGCAATGGATGCCGCTTTGGAAGAGGTGAATGGCATACGTGCAAAGCTCGATGCCACCGAATTGCGGGCACCCGGCAAAGGGGTTGTAAAGAAGGTGCTCGTTTCGCTCCATGCCCAGGTCGAGGCGGGCGAAACCGTTATCGCGATCGATCCCAAGGATCATTTCTACCTTTTCAACAAGAGCCTGGCGATTTTCAGTTTCATTGCCTTTTGGGTCTTTCTCGGGATCCATATTCTTGCCCAGTAGCTAGCCTGTTGGCCGGTCCGCCAAAAATGACGGGATTAGCTTGACCGGTTCCGGTAGCGGATTATTATCCGTGGATCATTTTTGTGCGAGATGCGCAGGATTGTTGAACTATCTTAAAATCAAGGAGATGTATAAATGACTAAAAGAGATTTGGTGATGCGTATTGCGGAAGAAACCGGACTGATCCAGCAGGATGTCCATGTGGTTATCCAGAAAAGCCTCGACTACATTGTAGACGCACTGAATGAAGGCGATACGGTTGAGTTCCGCAACTTTGGGGTATTCGAGGTTCGCGAGCGCAAGCAACGCATTGGCCGCAATCCCAACAAGCCCGAACACGTGGTCACCATCCCTGCGCGCAAAGTGGTGAAATTCAAGCCCGGAAAAATCATGCGCGAAAAAATTACCGGCTGCTAACGGCATTGCCGATTTCGGATTGCCGATTGCCGGTTGAACAGCTTTGCTGGGCAACGGTGTCGCAGACCAAGGGAAATCGGCAATCATCAATCGGCAATCATCAATGGCAAATGAATTCCAACCCTTGCAAGGGATGTCCGACATCCATGCGCCGGAGATTAATCTCTGGCGCATGATTGAAGAGCGCGCCCGCGAGTTGTTCGGTTGCTACGGCTATGAAGAACTGCGGACACCCGCGCTCGAAAAACTCTCTGTCTTCAAGCGCTCCATCGGCGACACGACCGACGTGGTGCAGAAGGAAATGTATGCCTTTACGGACCGTGGTGGCCGCGAGCTGGCGCTGTGTCCCGAAGGCACCGCCGGAACAATCCGCCATTTGGCCGGTCGCGGCGAAGAGGGCCTGAACGCCCGCGTTTTCTATATTGCCCCCATGTTCCGGTGCGAACGTCCGCAGGCGGGGCGCAAGCGCCAGTTTCATCAAGTCGGGGTCGAGGCCACCGGCGAGCCAAACCCGCTGGCCGATGCCGAGTGCATCGCCCTCCAGCAGCATCTGCTCGAGGCGTGGGGGCTCACCGATTCGAAAATCCAGATCAGCACCCGCGGCACGTTATCCGATCGCCAGCCCGTCGCCGATGGACTGCGCAATGCCTTGCAACCCCACCTGACTGAACTTTGCGAAGATTGCCAGCGGCGCATCGACGAAAACGTCCTGCGCGTGATCGATTGCAAGAACGAAGGTTGTGCAAGGATCGTCGACCAGATTCCCCCTGCCATCGAGTTCATGGCCGAGGAGTCGCGGCACTATTTGGATGCCGTCATCCAGGCATTGGGAAGAATGGGCATCGAGGTGGAAGTGAATCCAAGGCTGGTGCGGGGACTGGACTACTATGTCCACACCGTATGGGAAATCACCCACGGCGCGCTCGGCGCGCAGAACGCCATCGCCGGCGGCGGGCGCTACGAAATTGCTCTCGGCAAGAAAGCCATTCCGGGGGTTGGGTTCGCCATGGGCATCGAACGGGTCATTACCTCGCTCGAAGCGTGTGGCATCACGGCCGAACAATTTACGCCGAAAGGCGGGGTATGGCTGGTTTCCCTCGGGGAAGATGCCCTTGCCGAGAATATGAAGCTCGCCCGCAAACTGCGTGAAAAGGGAATCCGCTGCGGCATGGAGCTGAGCGCCAAAAGCATGAAGGCCCAAATGCGCAAGGCCAACCGCGAAGGGGCGGAGAAGGTTGTCATTCGCGGCGGGGACGAACTGGCGAAGGGAACCGTCATCGTCAAGGATATGGAAGACGGCTCGCAAAAGGAAGTGAGCCTTGAGGATGTAATTCGTAATGCGTAATTCGTAAACCGAATCGCAGGAAAAGTTACGCATTACTCGTTACGAATTAGTTTAGGAGTAGACACATGCATCGTTACAGAACACACACATGCGGCGAACTGGGAAAAGAAAACATTGACGAAACCGTGAGGATTTCCGGCTGGGTGCATAGCGTGCGCGACCACGGCGGCATTATCTTCATCGACCTGCGCGACCACCATGGACTCACCCAGGTCGTTATCGATCCTTCCCAATCCTTCTACAAGGGCGTCGAGCACTGGCGTGCCGAATCCACCATTTGCTTCACCGGCAAGGTGGTCGCCCGCATCCCCGAGGCGGTCAATCCCAAGCTGTCGACCGGCGAGATCGAAGTGGTGGCAGAAGAGATGGAAATGCTCGGCGAGTCCAAGGTGATCCCTTTCCAGGTGGCCAAGGAGGACGAGTGCAACGAAACGCTGCGCCTTGAATACCGCTTCCTCGACCTGCGCCGCGAAAGCCTGCACAACAACATTATCCTGCGCTCCAAGGTGATCGCCCGTATCCGCGAACTGATGGTCGCCGAAGGCTTCATGGAAATGCAGACGCCGATCCTTACCAGCAGTTCACCCGAAGGAGCGCGCGACTATCTCGTACCGAGCCGCGTCCATCCCGGCAAGTTCTACGCCCTGCCGCAGGCGCCCCAGCAGTTCAAGCAGTTGCTTATGACCTCCGGCTTCGACCGCTATTTCCAGATTGCCCCGTGCTTCCGCGACGAAGATGCGCGCGCCGACCGCTCGCCGGGCGAATTCTATCAGCTCGATATGGAGCTGGCCTTCGCTACCCAGGACGATGTCTTTGAAGTCAACGAGCATGTCCTGCACAAGATCTTTAGCGAGTTTTCCGACAAGCAGATCGACGATATCCCGTTCACGCGCCTGCCTTTCAAGGAAGCGATGGACAAATACGGCACCGATAAGCCCGACCTGCGCAACCCGCTCATCATGCAGGATGCCACCGAGCTGTTTCGCGATTGCGATTTCAAGGCCTTTGCCGGCGTTGTTGCTTCCGGCGGCGTGGTCAAGACCATCGCCGCCAAGGGCTGCGCCGGGCAGTCGCGCAAGTTCTTCGACGACATGGTCAAGTTTGCCCAGTCCGTCGGTGCCAAGGGGCTCGGCTACCTGCGCTGGAATGACGGCGAGATACAGAGCCCGATTGCCAAGTTCCTCTCCGACGAGACCCTCGGCCAGCTCAAGGAACTCGGTGGGGTGGGCGATGGCGATGTCATGTTCTTCATTGCGGATAAAGCGAAGGAGGCCACCGATATCGGCGCGGCCGTCCGCGACGAGCTGGGCAAGCGCCTCGAACTCATCGATCCCAACGTCTTCAAGTTTTGCTGGATTGTCGACTTCCCGATGTACGAGCTGGATGACGACGGAAAGGTCGAGTTTTCGCACAACCCGTTCTCCATGCCGCAGGGCGGCATGGACGACCTGCTCAACAAGGATCCGCTCGAAATCCTTGCCTTCCAGTACGATATCGTCTGCAACGGCATCGAACTATCCTCCGGTGCGGTGCGAAACCACAACCCCGAGTTGATGATCAAGGCGTTCGATATTGCGGGCTACGACAAATCCGTTGTCGAAACCAAGTTCCCCGCGCTTCACCGCGCATTCCAATACGGAGCGCCGCCGCACGCCGGCATCGCCCCGGGGGTCGACCGCATCATCATGCTGCTGGCCGACGAACCCAACATTCGCGAAGTGATTGCCTTCCCGATGAACCAGAAGGCGCAGGATCTGCTCATGGGCGCCCCCGGCCACGTCGAGCACAATCAAGTCCGCGACCTCCACCTCAAGCTCCACCTGCCCAAGAAGGTGGAGAAGGAGAGCGAAGACCAGTCCGAGCCGGATCTGTAGAAATCAGCCTTGTAGGACGCGGTTCTTTGCAATGCAAAGGCCGTGTTTTGGGAAATACGCGCCCTCCTTTCGGAGAGGCACGTCCTACACCCATGCCGCCTATTTGGGCGGCTTTTTTATGATGCCTTATCCAACCCAAACCGCCTGAACTCCTCGATGGCGTAGCGGTCGGTGCAGCCGGCGACATAGTCGCAGACGGTGCGCCAAAGGCCTTCCTGTTCGAGCCGCGTGCGTGCCTTGCCTCCCATGGTTTCGGGGTGCTCGATATAGTGCAGGAACAGCTTGCGCATCATGGCAACCGATTGCTGTGTGGCATCGGTCACGCCTTGGTGGTAGTACATGTTTTCGAACATGAAGGCGGTAAACTGGTCAAGTATCTCCTTCATTTCCGCACTGAAATCGACGATGCGTTCCGGTGCGGCCATCACTTCGCGCACGTTTCCGGGTTTGTGCCTTTCCAGCGACTGGAGCGCATGCTCGGTAGCATCGACTACCTGCAGCTCCAGCAGGGTGCGGATGGTGGCGCGCACAAACTGGAACTCGGAAAGGTTGGGATAGCGTTCCCTGGTCGCGGCCGCCGCCATGCGCCAGAATTCGGTGGTTCCCAGTTGCTGGAGGGTGACGATGCCTGCTTCGAGGCCGTCATCGACATCGTGCGCGTGGTAGGTCATGTCGTCGGCAATATCGGCGATCTGCGCCTCCATCGATTGAAAAGGCCCGATGGGCTGGCCATCGAGCGATGCATTCTCGATATGCGCCTCGTGCTTGAGCAGTCCGGCGCGCACTTCCCATGTGAGGTTCAACCCATGGAAACCGGGATAGGGCGATTCCACCACCTCGACATTGCGTAGGCTCTGTAGGTTGTGGTCGAAGCCGCCGTGGTTTTTCATCAGGCTATCAAGCACCTTTTCCCCTTCGTGCCCGAACGGGCTGTGCCCCAGGTCGTGCGCAAGGCAGATGCACTCCGTCAGATCCTCGTTGGCCTTGAGGATGCGGGCGAGCGTGCGGCCGACGGCGGACATTTCCATCGTATGCGTCAGGCGCGTGCGGTAGTGGTCGGCCGTGCCGTTCACAAACACCTGCGTCTTGTATTCCAGCCGCCGGAAGCAGCGGCTGTGGAAGATGCGGTCGCGGTCGCGCGCAAAGCACGAACGCAGCGGGTGGGGCGCTTCATTGTGTTTGCGTCCAAGGCTTTCGGCACTTTTGCCGGCATAGGGGGCCAGATGCCCCTCCTCGGCGGTCTCCCAATCTTTTCTCGCGTGCTTCATAAGAGGGGTACTATAAGGCGTGCCGGTGATGAGTCAAACCGGAAGCTGGAAACCAAGAGGAAACCCATGTAGAACATAAGGAAACCATGGAGGTGTAGTTGCTATGATCAGGGATGGATATCAGGATAAAGTTGTAAACCCGCACCAGATTG
>JBDLHZ010000124.1:0-7366 GCA_039715135.1 Verrucomicrobiota bacterium | reverse complement strand
CCGGGACATCAGTACGAGGTGGGCAAGCTGTTGGTATGTTTAGTGAGACGTAGGCAAACTTTGCTCCGGCAGGAGAAGTGATTCGGTTCGCCCGAGAGTCAATACGGTGTGGAAGTGCAGACTCCCGGAACAACCGGAAAATATTTCCCCATGCCTTTGAGTGTTCATAGCCGAGACGCTTTACCTAACTTCATATTGAACAGGATGGCACGGTCATCGCTGTTGGCTGGCGCGTGGGTTCTTAGTGATGCAAAAAACAATCTACTGCGATGACTATGACAACCTGTTGCAATGGCTGAAAGAAAAGCGCATGGAGGGGAAGCTGACCATGCGTCAATTGGCCATACGGTTGGATGTGCACCATTCTTGGGTCGGACGCGTGGAACTTGGCGAACGTCGACTGGACGTAATGGAGTTCGTCCGCTACTGCAACGCACTTGATGCCGACCCCTTCGAGGGACTTGCATGCCTTACCGAGTCAATCATTTCCTCGACTTTTAAGAAGTAGGACAAGGACGCAGGAGAAAGCCTGCCTTCTTTTCGGCAAGCACAGCGTTTTGCATGGACACAAAAAAACCCGGAAATCCATCCGGGTTTTTATCGGTTTGCCATTGGGCAAGCTTACTAAATATCCATGTCGTCCAGTATATCCAGCGCGGTTTTCGAGGAGGATTCCCCATCATCGGCTGCCGGGGCTGGCGACGCAGGAACTGGCGCCCCAAGCGACCGCATGTTTTTCTTAAACTGTTCAAAGTCGGCCACCAACTTGTCGTACTTTCCCTGAAGCCCGGCCAGTGCGGCTTCCAGTTCGCTGGCTTTGTCTTGCGCCATTCCCTTGGCGGACTTGGCGGCTGCCAGATCGCTTTCAAGCTGCGAAACCTTGCCCTTTTCGTCGGCCAGGGCCTTGGCGGCAGCGGCTTCCTTTTTCTCCAATTCCGCAATGCGTTTCTCGGCACCGTCAAGGTCGATTCGTTTACTATTAAATTTTCCCTGCTCGGCTTTCAGCAGTGATTTCAAGTCGGCAATCTCGCCATTAAGCGTTTCGGCTTCCGCCGCTGCGGCATTCAGCTCCCCAATCTTGGCGTCGTATTCTTCCTGCGGCACGCCGCATCCAGTCAGCAGACCCATCGCACACCCAGCAACTACCATCATCATAACTCTTTTCATCGGTATCTCCTTTTCCTTCCAGTTAACTACCCCAAGAACACAGCTACTATATAGAGCACATATATTAATTCAATCCCTCTTAAGGGAAATAATTTCCACCGACCGTTCGCCAAGGGTTTTGGACAAACTCAGGCCGGAATGCAAGCCTTTGTTAGCATTTATGATGCCACCGGATCCTGAATATATGGATGGCCGAGGGAAAAACCCGTGGCCCTCGAATTCCTTTCGTATTCTAATCTCCCCTCCCTCTGCAAAATATGCCCGCCGCTTGCAACGAGGGCAAACATTTATAATACTTCCCCGCTCTACCTTATACGCATGAGCGAAATTTGAACCTGAAGGAGACAAAACATGTTGCTATCCAATGTTGAACAAATTCCGGGAAAAACAATTCTAGAACACTACGGCGTTGTGTCCGGAAGTACCGTGCGCGCAAAAAACGTGGGTCGCGACTTTGCCGCCAGCCTCAAAAACATCGTTGGCGGCGAGCTTAAAGGATACACGCAGCTGCTTAGCGAATCCCGTGCACAGGCCGTGGAACGGATGAAGACGCAAGCGGCCGAGCTAGGTGCCAATGCAATCGTCAACGTTCGTTTCAGCACCTCCTCCATTACGCAGGGCGCCTCGGAGATTTTCGCGTATGGAACAGCCGTAAAGGTGGAGGACTAGCGGAATGACGGCTGAACTGTTCCAGTTGTTGCTGCCCTGGTTGCTGATCCTGTTGGCCATGCTTACCGGAACGTTGCTGGAAAAGGCGCATTTCAAGCGCATCCACCGGCGCGAGCGCGAATTCGAAGGCCTGCCCACGCTTAGTACCAAGCAAACGCCAACGGATCGGGAGGTTTCATCGTCCGCGCTGGTCATGGGCGACGTTGTTGTTTCCATCGACTATTTCAAACGCTTTCTGGCCAATCTCCGCAACATCTTCGGGGGCGAAGTAAGGTCCTATGGAAGCTTGGTTGATCGAGGCCGGCGCGAAGCCGTTCTCCGGATGAAAGAGCAATGCCCCGATGCCGACCTGATCGTCAATGTGCGGATTGAAACGAGCAGTGTCTCGCAGGGTGGAAAGAAGCAGCTTGGCAGTGTCGAGGTGCTTGCGTATGGAACCGCGATCCGGTTTGCAACGGAGCCTGCCCTTGAAAATAGTTAACCGCCAGCCCACCGGCACCGCCGATGCGAGCAGCAACCGCGGCCAGATGTGGAGCGAGCTAAGGCGCCTCATCCTCTATGCCGCCCTCCTCGTGGTCGCGGTTTTCCTTTCCATCGGCTGGGTGGTCGACCTGATCGTCCCCTCCATCTCCGTCGAAAGGGAAGCCGCTCTGTTTTCCAGATGGACCCCGGGGAAGAAACCCTCTACGGAAAGCACCGCCAAGCTCCAGCCGGCGCGCGAAATCCTCGATCGGCTTACTCAAGACCCCGCCGTTCCCCGGCTTCCCTATCGCCTTGTCCTTGTCGAAAACCCCAAGCCCAACGCCTTCGCATTTCCCGGCGGAACCATCGGGCTAACGTCCGGCCTGCTCGAAACCTTGGACAACCAAACGGCACTCACCTTTGTCCTCGGCCACGAACTCGGCCACTTCCACCAGCGCGACCACCTGCGCGGGCTTGGCCGTGCCATTGGCGGAAGCATTGCCTTCTCCATCCTTTTCGGAGGAGAGATGGGTAGCTCGCAGTTCGCGGACACCTTTACCTACATCCTCGGCAGATCCTACTCCCGCGACCAGGAAGAAGGCGCCGACCTGTTCGGCCTCGGCCTGGTCTTCCGCGTCTACGGGAAAACGGAAGGGTGCGACCAACTGTTCAAGGTACTTCAAGAATCCGACGAGACCCCGGAATGGGCCTATATGCTCTCCACCCACCCCGCACCGGCAACGCGTATTGAACAACTCCGGCAGGAAGCATTGCACCTAAGGCAGGCGCAACCCTGAACGGGCTTTTCAAGGGTCGGGAAAACATCCAGCAAATAATTATTTCCACCACAGAGACACGGAGGCACAGAGATTTTCTTTTACTCCGTGTCTCTGTGCCTCCGTGGTAAAATCCGAAAAATCCGAAGGAATCATTTTGCCCAGAATTATTTTGTAAACCGCTCCTTGTTGCTCCAGCCTCTATTGCCATGAAAGCGGTTTTGATTGTACTCGACTCGGTGGGCATCGGCGAAGCGCCGGATGCGGCGGAGTATGGCGATGCGGGCAGTGCGACGCTGCCGAACATGGCCAACGCCGTCGGTGGGCTGGAGTTGCCGATCCTGCAAAGGCTCGGCCTCGGAAACATTCCTTCCCTGCTGCCGAACGGCCTGCCGATCAAAGGGTGTCCTGCAGTCGCAAAACCGTTGGCCTTCTACGGCGCGATGCAGGAGATGTCGCAGGGAAAGGATACCATCACCGGCCACTGGGAAATCTGCGGGCTCGAAATCAAACCCGGCTTCCACAACTTCCCGCTGGAGTTCCCCTCGTTCCCGAAAGAACTGACCGATGCCTTCGAAAAGGAGACCGGCCGGCCGATCATCGGAAACAAGGCTGCCAGCGGAATTGCGATCATTGAAGAGCTGGGCGAGGAGCACATGCGCACCGGCGCATGGATCGCCTACACCAGCGCCGACTCCGTCATGCAGCTCGCTGCGCACAACGACACGATCCCGCTCGACGAACTCTACCGTGGTTGCGGGATCGCCCGCCGCCTGTGCGATCCGCTAAAAGTCGGCCGCGTCATCGCCCGCCCCTTCAAAGGTAGGCCCGGCGCGTTCAAGCGGACTGAGGATCGCCGCGACTATGCCTACACCCCCGATGAACCTTTGATCAACGAACGGTTGTTCGATGCGGGCGTGCCGGTCTATGCCGTTGGGAAGATCGAGGACATTGTCGCGCATCGCGGCATCACGGAAAGCATCCATTCCGGCAGCACCGAGGAGTCGCAAAAGGTTGTCGGGCAGTTCATGCAAAAGGAAGGTGACGGCTTTATCTTCGCCAACTTCATCGATTTCGACATGCTCTACGGCCACCGCCGCGACCCACAGGGCTATGCCACCGCATTGAAGCAAACCGATAAATGGCTGGAGGGTTTCCTGCCCTTGCTTGGAAACGACGATGTGCTGATCCTCACCGCCGACCACGGCAACGACCCAACCTTCAAAGGCACCGACCATACGCGCGAATATGTTCCCCTGCTCGCCTACCAACCCGGCCGCGCCGGTGAAAGCCTCGGCATCCGCCAAGGCTTCCATGACATCGCCCAATCCCTCGCCACCCTCTTCAACCTCGCCCCCATCCCGCGCGGTATGCCTTTTTTGTGACCACGAAATACACGAAGCACACGAAAGCCAAAATGTCCTGATACCTTTCGTGTATTTGGTGTATTTCGTGGTTGCTGCTTGATGTCGTGAGGGTGAAGAACGGCGAAACCGTCGGATGCAGTTGGAGTTCTACCGCTCCTCAAGCTTGAGCTTTTTCCCGGAATCGATCCATTGGATCAGGATCAGCTTGCAATATTTGCTGAGCGAGATGTACATCGAGTCGGCGCGGTTTCCCAACTCGTCGGCCAGTTTTGCATCCATGTTGATGCCGATGGTTTTCGTTCCCTTGCCTACTGGATTTGTTGCCATGATTTCCCTTCCTTTAGTGTTTTTCGAATTTGTGTCCATTCGCGGTTCCCTACTTCTGCTTAACGGCGAAATAGTGCCTCAATGCGTCGCGGACAATGTCGGCCCGCGACAGTTGGCTCGCTTCCCGGTAGTTCTCTATATGCTCATTCATCTCGTGGCTCATTCGGGCGCTGATCACGTAGGTTTTCTTGAAGTTGTTTGCACTTGGTGGTTTTTGATTCATTTATGCCTACCTTTTATTATAAGTAAGCTTACTTGCGCAAGGCTATTGATCAAGAAAATTTTTGTTTCTGAATGTTTTTGTTTTCCAAGGGACGTGTTGTACTGTCCTGCATCGCTCGAAAGGTGGATGCCATTGGAAAATACGGAACAGTTGCGGGGTTGGATCGACCGGAAGGTCGAAGCGGATTTTGGCGGGAACCTTGCTGCATTTGCCGACAGAACCAAAGTCTCGCGGCAGACTTGGATGAACATTCTGGGCAGCAAATACAAGTCCCTGCGCCAGCAGGCCGTCAGCGACCTGTGCGGACTGTTCGACCTGACCGAACTCGACCTATACCTGATTGCCCACCCCGAAGCGAAACCCCATGGTGCCGTAAAGGAATCCTCCGAACCCTACCGCACCAAGGACGATGCCGAACGGCTGGCCGACTACCTCCGCAAGGCCTCCGAAAAAGACCGCGAGTTCATTTATGGCGCGGCAGAGCGCTGCGGCTTTACGCGATACAAAAAGTAGATTCGGCCCCCCAATCCCTCTTCAGCCTCGACCCCCTCCCCCGAGGAACATCATTCTTATAACCACGGAATACGCAACGCGGCACAGCCGCAACCAAAATCAGATAAACCACGAAATACACAAACCACACGAAACCAAACTGCCCTGAAAAATTTCGTGTATTTCGTGTATTTCGTGGTTCAATCAGCCACATGGCCTATTCAGAAAAATATTTGCGCGAAGCGATCCGCCTCTCCCGAGAAAAGATGGAGGACGGCGAAGGCGGCCCGTTCGGTGCGGTGGTTGTCAAGGACGGCGAAATCGTCGGGCGCGGCTGGAACCGCGTCACCGCCGCCAACGATCCCACGGCGCACGCCGAAGTCGAAGCGATCCGCGATGCCTGCTCCAACCTGGAGACCTTTTCGCTGGCCGGATGCGAGATCCATGCCAGTTGCGAACCCTGCCCCATGTGCCTCGCCGCCATCCACTGGGCACGGCTCGACGCCCTCTACTTCGCCGCCGACCGCCAAGATGCCGCCGATGCCGGATTCGACGATGCCCTGCTCTACGAAGAGGTGTCCAAGCCCTGGCAAATCCGCTCGCTCAAAACCGAGCAGCACCTGCACGAAGAGGCGCAACAGGTTTTCACCCTCTGGAAAAACAAGCATGATCGTATTGAATACTGACGTGGGGCAGGCTTTCCAGCCCGTCGCTATCCCGGTCGGTGTGGTGTGCGCTTCCCGTCTGCGGGAGCGCGCCCATGCTTCTTCCGAACAATGCGTGCTCCATCGGAATGGAAGCACGCACACCATTGTGGATTTGATCACGAACGTTTCAAAAGAGCCGATCGTTTAATCGTCGATCGAATCGGAAAGCAACCTGCCTTTATGGCTTATGGCATCGGGATATTGCTCCCTGATTTCCGCGAACAGCTCTTCCGCCTTGTCCTGCTTTCCGGCGTTCTTGTAGTGATAGGCGAGATGGTAGCGGGCATAGGCGCCCACCTGAACCCCGTCCCCGTAGAAACAGTCGCTAAAGTCGTCAATGGCCCTTTTCAGATAGTCTTCCCTCTCTTCGCCCTTGCTCATTTGCCCGAGGTAGAGCAGTGCGCAGCCCGTGCGGTTGGCATTGTCGTATTTATCAATGAGTATTTCCAGGCTATCCTTGCCCTCCTGCGTTCTCCATTTCTTGTTGGCCACCTGATAGAGGCTCTCGATTTTCCGCAAGTCGTCCTTTGAATAACGTTGCGAATCCTGCCGCATGCGCTCCTTGGCCTTTTTGCGCTGCTCGGCGACGATTTGCTCGACCTTCTCCTTTTCCATGACCGGAGCCATGGCGGCCTCCAGTTCAGCCACCCTCTTCTCCAATTCCGCCACCCGCTTTTCCAACGAGGGTTTTCCATAGACAGAACACCCGCCAGCAACGGCAACGATCAACAAGGTTGTGATTTTTTTCTTCATGGCATATCTCCTTTTCTGTGCTCCTTAACCAATTGCAACGTGGTTGCACCCGTACCCATTTTCGTTCATCTGTGGTTCAACTTTCGTGTATTCCCTGATTCTTCCGCGCACCCCGACGCGCCCCGGCGCAAAACGCCCAGACGATGGCGAGCGGGATCAACAACGGCAGGAGAAAGGGAAACGCCACTCCCACAAGAATGATTCCCGTCAACGCCAACGCACCCACCACGATGAGCCCGACACCGGCAAGGATGAAAGCCAGCAAAATGGCCACGCAGAACAGGACAACCGTGGAAACCACAAGCCCCCAGCCCCCGACAAGCAACGCAAAAGGCCCTTCAAGTTCCTCCCCGTTGAACGTAATGGACACGCCGGAAGAACCCAGCACCCCCCACGCGCAAACCAGCACCAAAACCAACACCA
>JBDLHZ010000123.1:0-7367 GCA_039715135.1 Verrucomicrobiota bacterium | reverse complement strand
TCCTGCAGCACTTCGTCCGTTTTTTCCGGCTGGCCGAGATAGCCCTGCATGACGTTGGGGCCTTTCACGAGCAGCAGGCCTTCCTGGTTTGTGCCCAGCTCCTCGCGGGAATCGGGGTGCACCACCTTTACGGTAACGCCGGGAACCGGATGGCCCACGCTGCCTTCCTTGAGTCCGGTCTGTTTCTTTCCATCAACATCGGTATCGGGAATGTTGGCGGACACGACCGGGGAAACCTCGGTTGCGCCGTAGCCTTCCATCGGCCGGATGCCGAAGCGTTCCTCAAAGCGGTCGGCCAGCTTCTTCTTGAGTTTTTCCGCGCCGGTGGTGATCTGGCGCAGCGACTTGAAATCGCCTTCCTTCGCCTTGGGTATATAGGTCAGCAGGAAGGTGGGGGTGGAGAAGAGTATGGTCAGCTTGTTCTCGCGCACCATTTCGGCGATCACCGCGCCTTCGATCGGGTTGGGGTGGTAGTAGGAGAGGAAGCCGGTGGTCAGCGGCCCCCATAGGGTTGCGGTGAAGCCGAGGGAATGGAAGAAAGGCAGGATGGAGCAGAGCCGGTCGGAGTTCTCGAAGCGCAGGATCATGCGGAAGCTTTCAATGTTCGAGAGTATGTTGTGGTGCGAAAGCATGATGCCCTTGGGTTCGCCGGTACTGCCGGAGGAAAAGATGATCGTTGCCGGGTCGTCGGGCGAGAAATGCCGCGTTGGATAGAGCATCGGTGCCGGAACGAATAGCGCCTTCAGCAATGCCCGGATTTTGTCGCCGTGCGAAATGCCTTTAAGGATGTCTTCGATGTAGACGGCGTCGTCGGGAACGGGGCATTTATCGGCAATCTTTTCCACGAATGGCCGGGCGGTGATGACGGTCTTGATTTCGCACTGCCGGATGGAGGAGTTGAAGGCATCGGCCGAGGCGGTAAAGTTGAGGTTGACGGGAATCTTCCCGATCATCGTAATGGCGATGTTGGTGAGCACTCCGCCGACGGTGGAGGGCAGGAGCACGCCGATCTTTTCCTGCCCCTTGGTCATTCCCTTGAGCTTGTCGCCGAGCAGGATCGAGGCAATCAGGGTCTTGCCGAAGGTCAGATCCTTGCCGGTGGTATCGGCGATGGCGGGTTTTGTGAAGCGTCGGCGTGCGGTCTTGATGAACTGGTAGGGAAGCGAGCGTGTGCGGTCTTTCTTGGAGTCGAAATAGTCCTTTGCCAGTTCCGACACGGCCTGCCGGGCGGCATAGGTTGTGGTGCCGGCCGGAAGCGGTGCGCCGATGGCGACGGTGATGTGGGCGCGTCGCGAGGGCAGGCGGGCCATCAGTCGGCCATAATAGTGGCTAAGCACACTGCCCCACGCCCCGCCGATGTAGATGGGGATCAGCGGGTGGTCGGTTCCCTTGAGGATGCGCTCGATACCGGGTCTGAAGCGCTGCAGGTTGCCGTTGCGGGTCAGCCATTGTTCGGGAAAGATGCAGACTAGCCAGCCATCGTCCAGTGCCTGCCGGGCGGTCTGGAGGGAGGCTTCGAGCTTGTGCGGCGCATCGCCGGCGGAGATGGGGATGACCTTCATCAGCCGGAAAAGTGGATTGAGCCAGGGGGTGCGGTAGATGCGGCGCTCCATGATGAAGCGGATGCGCCGTTGCTGCGTGGCCGCGATAAGCAGTGCGTCCGACCATGTGACATGGTTGCTGATCAGCAGGGCGGGGCCGGTGACCGGTATGTTTTCATAGCCGATGGCGCGGATACGGTAGATGATTCGCGTAAGGATCAAGATGCAGAAGCGGATAACAAAATCGGGCAGGATGATGAAGGCCACCACCGCAAGCCCCGCCGTCATGAGGCCATTGACGATGAAGCACCCCTTGGCGGTCATGCCGAATCCCTTGGTAAACAACAGGAACAGGAACGCCGCAACGGCTACTCCGAGAAAGTTCAGGAAATTCATGCAGGCGAGGATTTCGCCCAGACGCTCCCTCGGGCTCTTTTGCTGCACAAAGGCTTGGAGCGGGACAATGAAAAGGCCTGCGCTTATTCCAATCAGGAAAACAAGCGAAAGGATGGCCGGCAAGGAGGCGGAGACGCCTCCCATCAGTAGGCAGCCGACAGCAAGGCCGGTTGTTCCGATGGGAACGATGCCGAACTCGATGCTGCGCCCGGAGAGTTTGCCTGAAACGAGGGCGCCTAGCGCGATCCCAATGGCCGCCATCGGGAAAAGGTAGCCGCTGGTCGTGGTGTTCCAGCCCATGACTTCGGGGCCGAGCAGGAGCAGGTTTTGCTGCATGAACGCAGCGAGGAACAGGAAGTAGGCCACGCTGATCAGGGTGATGAAGAGGTAGCGGTCTTTCCGGAGGCTGGATAGCGTCTTGAAGATATCCACCACGAAAAACGGCGTGAACTTTTGCTTGGTCGATCCAACCGGTGCCGTCTCCTCTATCCGTGTGCTGGAGATCAAGCCAAGCGCGGAGATGCCAACACAGACCGTCGCCAGCCCGAGATACGAACCGTGGAAAATGGTGACGAGAAACAGCGAAGGTATAAACGTTCCGATGATGATTGCGAGGTAGCTCAACCCAATCAGGAAGCTGTTGGCCCGCGAAAGCTCGTCCTGCTTCACAAGCTCCGGAATAATGCCGTATTTCGAGGGGCCGAAGAATGCGCTTTGGGTACACATGAGGAAGAGCAAGGCATAAAGAAAAACGGGGTTGGCCAGCATGATGGCCGCCAGTCCAAGAACCATCAGGGCTGTTTCCATGCACTTCGCGTAGAAGATGATGTTCTGCTTGCTGTAGCGGTCGGCCAGAATGCCTGCCGCATGCGAAAACAGCAGGAACGGAACCACGAAGATGATGGATGCCAGTCCGATGGTTGTCTTGCGGTCAAGGCCAAGGTGGTCGACGAGAAAGAAGACCAGCAGCAGCTTGAAGACATTGTCGTTCAGGGCACCGAAAAACTGCGTGGTGTTGAGCCATGCGAAGGAATGTGCCGAGTTGGGCCGTTTCATGATATACTCCCCTTATTTCAGTTGAATGTTGTCCAGCAGAGTTTGCACTTCATTTTCCAGTTGTTCGGTGAGGCAATGGATGCGCTCCTTGTTCCCTTTTTCCGGTTCGACGGGAATTGGTTTGCCGAATGCAATTACCGCCCGTCGCGTGGCGCGGATGGAGGCCGTCGGTTTCCTTAGAACATCCTCTTCGAACTTGTCCATTACCTCGGCCATCTCCTCGATGGTTGGCTTTTCCGAAACATAGGTTCCCGGATAGCTGAAGAGCTGCGTCACGACGAAAAGGTCGTCCAGATCAATCTTGGCGTCGTCGTGTTCGCGTTCTGGAAGTTCCGTGTCTTCGATCCGCTGGATGGCGTGGCGGCGGCAGGCCTTTACGCGTTCCGGCAGGATGGGGGTGCGGTCGGTGATTCCGTATTTGTCCTCCAAACCCCGGAGAATGTGTTCCGCCAGCGACTGGATACGCTCCGGCAGGGTTCCGGTCTGGGTGTGTTCCATGTATTCCTTTTCCTTGAGTCCGAGGATGGCCTCCGCAAACTCGTAGATCCGTTTGCGCAGGATGAGGTTGCGCTTGGGCCGCCAGAGAATGCGCTCCTCCAGTCGATCCATCAGTTCGAGCAGTTCCTCCATCGGGTTCGTGGTGTACTGGTAGCGTATGCCGCAGGGTATGCAGGTGACGGGGCGCTTGGAATGCTTGGCTGCGGTAAGGGCGATGGCCGCCGGTCCGTCGCGGAACGGCGTGACGCGCTTGTTGAAGTGGTAGATCTCGCCCTCGGGAAAGATTACCATAGGGTAGGGTTTGTTTTGCAGGATGTCCACCGCCTGCCGGAAGGCGCGGATGTCCGTTCCATCCCGATCCACGCTGAAGCAGCCGTGCTGGCGCAATACGAGCAGCCGGAGCCAGTTTGCCCGCAGGAAAATCTGCCAGGCCGCCATGAAATAGAACGGGGTCTTCAGTTGGTCGGCCACCCAATAGACTATGCTCGGGTCGGCATGGCAGGAATGGTTGGGGGCAATCAGTACGCCATGCCCGTTGTCGATGCACTGCTTCAGGTTTTCCAGCCCTTGGATCTCGATCTCGACGATGTGATGGTATTTCACCCGGATTCGCTTGCGAATCCATCCCCAGAACCGGAACCATCCGGGATTCAGCATCGGCGACCACCAGCGCGGCGGTGTTTGGTAGGGTTGCACATCCATTTCGATTCTCTCGCGTTAAAATGTGAAGTACACAAGAACCACGGGCGTTCCCTTGGGTTCGTTTGTCCAAAGTTCGATCCACTTGGCCAGGAATACGCGGGGCTTGATCCACTCGTGCCAGGCGAGTTGCGGGTGGATTGTGCATGATTCCATGTCGGGGATTCCGATGTCGTCGAGATACGCCAGCAGATTTGGCGTTGCAGGTTCTATCGCGATGGTTTGTATCCGTGTAGCATTGCCGTTTGGTGTCTCCCTGTCGGAGCGGTTCACCTCGCTGCCGGTGACGACGGGGGATTCCTTCCCGTCGGTTGGAACAAGAACCGGATATGGACTCTTCCTTTCTGGAAGCTTGGTTGCTGCGGCGGCAACAGGTGGATTTGCCTGTTCGGCAGGAACGATCCGGATGGAAGGATTCGCCATTCGGCCATCGCCGTTCTGTGGATCAATACAGGCTTGCCGGGTAAGAAGCACCACGGTGCAGGCAATGATTGCGCCTCCAATGATTGCGGTTTGGGTTTTCATTCTCCACCTCCCGTTTCCCTAGATACCTGTCTTAACGCATAGGGTGTGCCATGTGTCGCGATATCTATGTAACACATTGGTGTAGAGATGGTTGAGATCCTGATTGATTTGGCGCAAAAGATGTTGCTGGGCAATCAATGCCTGTTGAGCATGCGCTTGATGCATGAAAACAGCAGGTGTTATCTCGCTATGTCGACGCGGTGGATCTCCATGAAAAGGTTTTCAAGTAGCCGGTCGACGGCTTTTTTGATTTCGCTGTCCGACGACTTGAACGGGGCAAACGGAAGCAGGAAAAGCTGTTGGCGATGGTTCACGGTTTGGGTAAGCCAGATCTTCTTTTTCTTTCCGGTGGCTGGTTCCTCCAGTACGGCCAGCATGCGGAAGGTGTCGGTCGAGGTGTATGGAATAAGAAACAGCGTCAGGGTGGAAAGGGTTTGCCGGATCGCGCCAGTCTCTTTTTCGTTGACGAGGGCGATGTGGAGCTTGAAATCAGTGGTGTCCGGATCGCCTGGAACGACTGAGAACATGCCGCAGGATTCCAGATGTTCGAGGTATCGTTGTTTCAGGTAGGCTTGGTTCCGGGCGTCGTTTTGCGGCCATGGTTCGCCGTTGAGCTTTCCCTTGAAGACCAGGGTTGCATGGATGCTCTTTTTGCGTCGCACGGAAGGATAGTCCGAAACCCGGTCAAGCTGGTTTCCCTGGAAGGAGGCACATCCGGAGAGAATGCCTGCAAGCAACACGAGCAATAGGTTTGTTGTCTGTTTTTTCATCATGCGTATCCTTTCAACCACCGGACTTTACAGGGTCTGATCCATCCATGCCAGCATGTAGTCCAAAACATATTTCTTCTCCGGTTCATTGTGGAGTTCGTGGTAGAAGCCATCCCATATCTTCAATGTGCAGACATCGCCTGCCCGCGATGCGAATTCCTTCGATGCTTCGGCCGAGGTAATCCGGTCGGCGTTGCCGTGCATCAGCAGCAGAGGGCAGGGGAGGTTTGCGGCATGGGCAAGGTTCCATTCGCCATTCTTGATCATCTCCACGGCCAGGGTTGGAGAAATCCGTTCGTGGGTCAGCGGATCGTCGCGATAGGCCTGAACCACTTGGGGGTCATGGGAAAGATCGGCGGCATCAATCCCGTTTGGGAAGGAGGACGGAAGCCGCAATGCCGACGGTATTTCAAGCAACGCAACCTGCCACTGCGGACGGGGGTGGGCCATGCGCAACATCGGTGCCGAGGCGATAAGCCCGGCCAGCTCCGGCGACCGGCGAAGGGTATAGTGGAGGACAAGGTTTCCACCGAGGCTGTGGCCATATAGAAAAACAGGAATATCGGGATGACGCTTCTTCGCTGTTTCCAATAGCTGGAAGATATCGTCCATCAAGGCGGTATAGTTCGGGATCTGGCCGCGTCGCCCCTCCGACCTTCCGTGCCCTCGCTGATCGAATGCAACCAGTGCATATCCGGCATGGTTGAATGCCTCGGCCACATGGCCGTAGCGGCCGCAATGCTCGCCCAGTCCATGCACAAGGCAAACCACCGCCTTCGTTCCGGCATCCGGCTCCCAGTCCCGGCCCTGGAGCTTTAGCCCGTCGCAGGATTCGATTGTGAATTCAAAGTACGGCATGTTGTTTCTTCCTTTGGTTCCGGAGGGAGACGTATGCCCAAGCGAAGAGCGCCAGGAAAACGAGGTCGTAGAAAACAAAAGGCTTCCACATGGCCGAAATCCCGGCCGTGAACCAATGGTAGCACACCACGCTGCAATAGGACACCTTGAGCAGCATGCCGTACGGAATCAGGTTCCTGTTGCCTTGCGGGTTTCTGGCAATGGCCGCAAACATAAGGGCGAACACCAGCAGCAGGGCTGCGGGAAAATGAACATACCCAAAATGGTTGGGCGGTAATATCTGGAACGATTCGAACATGGTGTTCGTCGAGACTAGAAACGCCAGTCCCAGCAACCCGTCGTACAGCGCCGCTATAATGAACAATATCACGATTAACGGTTTCTTCATCCTGCACCTCCTGTTTCCCTGATCCCTAACCGGGATATACGCCGATCAAGAAAGTTTGCAAGAGGAATTATGTGGATAAATGGGTCGGTTGCCGACATCATTAATCAACGATTCCAAGCATTTAACGGCGGCGGGGGAGTCGTTGAGGCAGGGGATCATGCGGAACGATTCGCCGCCGGCCTCCATGAAGGTTTTCCTGCCGCGGACCCCGATCTCCTCGAGCGTTTCAAGGCAGTTGCAAAAGAAGCCGGGGCAGACAACGGCGAGCCGCTTGATTCCTTGTTGCGGAAGATCCTGCAATGTTTGCTCGGTGTACGGCTCCATCCATTTGGCGCGTCCGAGGCGCGACTGGAACGAAACCGAATAGCGCTCTTCCGGAATTCCGGCTTTAGCCACAATGGCCTTGGTGGTTTCCATGCATTGGACGCGGTAGTCCGGGGAATCCATCTTTTTCAAATGTCGAATAGGCAGCCCGTGGTAGCTGAACAGGAGATGCTCGTCCACATCGGCCAGCGATTCCGCCAGCGGCTGGATGAAGGCGGGGTGTTTGTAGAACGGGGGCACGACGCGTAGCGTTGCGCGGTTCTTCAACACCTTCCTGACGGCGGCGATGCATGCGCCAGTGGTGGCCATGGC
>JBDLHZ010000122.1:0-7415 GCA_039715135.1 Verrucomicrobiota bacterium | reverse complement strand
CTTCTTTACCAGCATGCCGATCGCGACGATGGCAATCAGGCCGGTGAGCAACAGAATAATACGATCCAGGATACCCATGTTATTTCTCCTTTGTTTGTTTTCCCTACAGCATCAACACAAACATCGCGCACACCATGTACAGCGATGCATACTTGAACAAAAGGAAGTTCGCTTTTTTCGAGGGCCGGACCGTGCACCAGACGGACAGGCCAACCAGCACAAGGTTTGCCGCCACGAGCACGGCCATGCCGGCAAGGCATACCCCGGTCAGCATGAAGATGGCCAGCATGATGCCGGAGACGGCCAGGCTGCATGCGGCCATGACGTGCCGCGCGGCCTTGAACCCGTAGACGTTGGGGAAGGCCGGCACGCCGGCCAGCTTGTATTCCGCCGAACGGTTCATGGCCAAGGTCAGAAGATGCGTGGGGATCCAGAGCAGGATCGCCAGAGCCATGAGCAGGCCGATTCCATCGATATGCCCCAAGGCGAGCGCGCGCCCGGCAATGATCGGCATGCCCCCCGCCACGCCGCCAAAGACGATCGACCACGGCGAGCGCCGCTTAAGCCAGAATGTATAGATCACGAGGTCGAAGAATACACCGGCCAGAACGAGGTGGCCGTATAGCGGAGACACGGCGTAGCAAGACCACATGCCGGCAACGATCAACCCCGTCCCGAACAGGAGCACCGCCCGGGGGGAGAGCGTGTTGGTCGGGAGGGGACGACCCTTTGTGCGATCCATGATCGAGTCGATGTCGCGGTCGAAAAACATGTTTATCGCCGTTGTGCCGCTCAGGGCGAGAAGCATGCCCGCCATGGCCGCGAGGATTTCGCCGGCCGGGAGCATTCCCTGTGCGCTACGGAAGCCGACCCACGCCGTAAAGAGAAGAAGGCCTGTCTGGGGCAGCTTGACGAGGGCCAGATAGAACCGGGCCAGCTTGAGTTCAAGCAGGCCTTTCCTGGCCAGTGCAAGCGGCCATGGGGCAGTGCTAATGTTTGGGGGTGCCATGGTGTTGCTCCGGGTTTCCGCCGCGCACGCAGCGGAATCCAACTTGGTGGCTGGCGTATTCGGGCAGGCCGCTGTTTTCGGTGTGTGAACGCAGGTTGTATGTGTATTCCATCATGCTGCCGCCGTAGATCAAACGCAGATGCGAGCCCGCGTGAAGCTCGCCGATCCATTCGGCGACGTTGCCCGCCTGGTCGTAGCACCCGTAGGGTCCCGGGCTGTCGTGGGTTGCGAAATCGCCGTGCACCTGTCCATTGTAGAAGCCCACGGGGGTGGTGCCGTTTGATTCATCGAACGGATCCCTGCTCTTGTAGTAGTTGGCGCTCTGCGGCGAGGGTTCCTCCACGAAGGGATAGGAGCGGCCGTCCGGGCCGCGCGCAGCCTTCTCCCATTCGAATATTGTCGGTAGGCGCCATCCATAAAACTCCGCATAGCCGTGTGCGCCCATCCAGGTAACATAGGCCGCCGGGAAACGCTCGTAGCCGTCCACCACGCCGAACCGGCCATCCGCCAGCTGGATACGTGTTTTCTGGCCAGCCAGATCATAGTATTTGTACGAGCCTTCCGGTATTGGGAATTCATGCCGGCCGTCGTGGAATTCGTCACCCGGATATGAACCCCATACCGCGTTGTCCTTCACTTCTATCTTGCCGGCTTTAAGCGCCTCGTTCAGATAGCGCGCGTATTGCTCGTAGGTTGTTTCGGTCACCATGATCTCATAGTCGTACGGCACGGTTGCCTCGTGCTCGTTGAGTCCCGAGACGAACGGTCCGGCCGGCACGGTTGCCCACGCCTCCGGATCGACGGTGAGGTTCATCTCCACCGTGGCCGGATCGCGATCCGGGGTCGGATCCCCGCAGGAAAAGAGGAACAGCGAAGAACACAGTAGCAACACGGACATACCCTTGATCTTCCCCCTGAACAGTCTGAAGAGAAGTAGAACCATGAAGATCGCCAGCAGGATCTCAAGAATTCCCAGACCGGTCTCTGCCGTGAGCATCGTGAAGTCGACAAAGGGCTGCTGGCCTTCCTCCGTCACCCAGAGGCGTTTCAGCGAGAAGAGCGTAACCATGGCAAACGCGAGGTCGGAAGAGAGGATTACGCCCCAGCCGAACAGCTTCCGGACTTTTCCCTTCAACGGGAACAGCTCGCTCATGATGTAGAAGAGCACGATCGTTCCTGTCAGCACCGAGAGGATGTGCCAATGCCCCGTGAGCGTGATCCGCTCTTCGCGGAAGGGGATGGCCCGGAAAATATCCTCCAGCTTGATGGCCATGAATATCCCCACGCCACTGACGCAGAAGTTCATGAACACCATCTGCCACAGGGCCCCGAACCGAAGCGGATCGCGGATTAAAGCGCATATGCCGGCAAAGAGGCCGCGCTTGCCGGATTCCGCACACCCCTCGCGGATCATCTTGGTCCAACCGAAGATCACAAGCATCAGCGCGGCGGTCATGGCGAATACCGCCCCCACGTAGATGATCGTGTGCGCAATCAGGTGGAACGGCACAACGGCCCAGACGCCGGCCGTCAGGATGATCGTGCCCGCAATGAAGAGCGGAATGCCGATCTTGTGGGTGATGCCCTTCCAGTCGAACCAGCGCCCGATGATGAGGGTCACCGCCACGCCGATCAATGTGAGCATGATGTGCAGATGGCCGATGACGGCCAGTTGCATCGGGGAGTGGTACACGTGGCGCACGCCGTCCTCCGCAAGGAATACCTCGAAGCCGTTGCTGAAATACGCACCCGGAATCGCGCCGAAAAGAGCGGAACCCAGCGTGGCCACGGCCATGACCCAGAACGCCATGCGTTCAAGATCCACGCCCTTGCGGGTATGTGCGTAGGCCTTGTCGGTCACGCGGTAGTCCTTGTTCCATGGCCATAGCGCGATGGCTAGGAGTACGCCGCCGTAGAACATCAACGTCATGCCCGCAATGAATGCGCCGTGAAACGCCCAGTTGTGTCCCCAGTACGCGAACCCCAATCCAAAGACCACGACCAACAAATAGCCCAGCGTAACCACGCCGCGGATGTTCCGGGCTCGCCGCTCGTCCACCTTGACGACGTGCAGGATGAGGTAGGTCACCAACGCTACAAACGCAATGGCGATCGAGTGGTACAGCATGACAATGCGCCCCTCCCGATCGGCGGGGGCCATATCCATGCCCAGGGTGCGGATAACGGCATCGGCAACGCCCCACTCCCGCATCGGACCCGACAACGTCCCGAAGATTGCGACGATGAGCGAGATAATGCCCGCGTTCAGCAGAACCAGGCCACGCGTAGTCGTGAAAATGAATTTCAAGAAATGTTGTTTATCCGGCACGTTTACCTCTTTCAGTTATCAGGTGTAGTTGAGACCACGGTAAAATGTGATGATTTAGATAATGTATATCATCTTGTTGATGATCCAGACAAAAGAGCCACTTTATAAATCGGTGTAGCGCGTGCTTCCATTCCGACGGAGCGCGCTCTTTCCTGCGGAAAGAAGCCCGCATACACCGTTGTTTCGACTGAAAGACGTTGTTGAGATTCAGAAAATCCGTCAACCGATCAACCCGGAAACCAACCCCTCTTCGGCAGCGGTGCGGAGCCATGCGGTTTCGGTGGCACGCATTCTTTTCCGCTTTTCGGGGGTGTCGTCGTCCTCGCCGGAGAGGTGGTTGAAGCCGTGGGCAATGTAGAGCGCAAGTTCGTGATCGATGTTGCTGCGCGCGGTGCCTTCGAGCACGGCGCGATCGACGTTGATGAGGAGGTCGCCGCCGAGCGCAGCGTCTTCGCCGGGGACGGGGTCGTAGCGGAAGCTGATGACGTCGGTGGGGCGGTTCTTTCCGAAATATTCGCGGTTGGTTTGGGTGATGCCGTCGTCGTCGACGAGGATGACGGATACTTCGCCCCAGGGTTCGGGTGCGGTTTTGGCCACGAGTTTTTCGCCAAGCCAATCAGTCAGCTTTTGGAGCTTCTTCGGCTGGACTGGATGGTTTTTCTGCCGGTTGATCAAGGTTGTTTTCATGGTCTTTGGGGTAGGGGATGCGGCCGTGCAGCATGTTGGAAAGCGAGAAGACGAAGGACTCTTTCACGGCGTTGATTTGGGCCATGGTGAGGTTTGCGTGGTCCATCTGCCCGTCGCGGATCTTGGTGGCGAAGATCTCGTCCAACATGGTTGCGATTTTTTTCGGGGTGGGTTTTTCAATGGAGCGGGCGGCGGCTTCGGAGGCGTCGGCGAGGGAGAGGATGGCCATCTCGGGCGAGACGGCGGGCGCGCCGCCGTAGCGGAAGTCGCTGTCGTTGATGGGGGGCGTGGTGGTGTGTGTGGTGTCGATTTCCTTTTGCTGCTGGACCTTGGCCTTGTGGTAGAAGAAGGAGATGAGGCCGTTGCCGTGGTGTTGCTCGATGGCGTCGAGGATGGGTTGCGGCAACTTGTGGCGCTTGGCGAGGGCTAGGCCTTCCTTGACGTGCGAGACGATGACGAGCGCACTCATGTGCGGCGAAAGCTCGTCGTGGGGGTTTTCCTTGTGCTGGATGTTTTCGGTGAAGAACTCGGGTTTGGCCAGTTTGCCGATGTCGTGGTAGTAGGCGCAGACGCGGATGAGCAGGGAGTTTGCGCCGATGGCCTCGGCGGCATTTTGCGAGAGGGTGGCGACCATGAGCGAGTGGTGGTAGGTGCCGGGAGCCTGCATGGCCATCTTCTGGAGCAGGGGGTGGCCCATGTCGGAGAGTTCGAGCAGGGTGATGTCGGTGGTGATCTTGAAGAGCTTTTCAAATACGGGAATGAGCAGCAACGCCAGCACGGTGGAAAGCATTCCGGCGAGGATGGCGGCAAAGATTTGACCGATGAGCACGGGAATCACGGGTCGGTTGAGGATGGCGGCAATGAGTGCAAACAGGACCTTGACCGCGCAGACCCAGAGGCCGGCCTTGAATAGACTGGAGCGCCGATGCACGTTGCGTGCGGTGCACGTTGCCGTGATGGTGATCAGGATGCCGAGGGCAAAGACATTGAACGATTGGTCGAACAGCACGGCGGTGGCGAAGCTGGTCCACAAGCCGAGGCAAATGGCGGCACTGCCGCCGAGCAGGATGGCGGCGAGCAGGATCGCCAGCGCATGGGGCACGAGATACATGAGCAGGGCGGGCGAGATGAGTGCGTATTGCACGGAGAGCCAGGTGAGCAGCCGTGCGAGGCCCAGTGTGAAAAGCGAGAGGATCACCAGGAGCAACAGTTGACCCGGGTTTTGAAGCATTTTGGGCGCAACCACACGGAGAATGACGGATGAGGCGATCAAGCCTGCCAGCAGGAGGATGCCGTTGCCGACGATTTCCATGAATTGCTCGAAAACCTCCTGTTCCTCCTGGCGCTTTTGTTCGTGGTGCTTGAGCAGGAGCAGGGTTTGCGGGGTGGCGGCATCGCCGGCACGGACAAGTGTGGTGCCGGAGGGATAGTGCTGGATGACGGACTCGACGGTGTCGGCGGCCTGTTTTCGCAGGAGTTCGGTGTTGGCTTCATCGTAGGCCATGTTATCGACCACCAACATGGCGAGCAGACGTTCGATCCCTTCGCGCTGGTCGGAATCCTCCATGGCCTCGCCGATGGCGTGGCTCGCCTGGCGGGTGGAATAGATGTCTTGCTGGGATACGGTCTTGGTGACCCTGCCATCACTATCGGTGATAGTGAGCTTGCGTTCGGGAGCATCGCGAAAGAGGGTTCTTTGGGATTCGTCGGAGAGGATGCCAGCCGCCATGACGTTGGCAATGTTGGTGGTGAGCGCGATCTTTGCTGCGGGAATCTGGTCGTTCGGGAAGAGGTCGATCAGTTCTTTTGTATCGACGGACGAGCCGAGCAGCAGGTCATCCAAGGAGTTTTCAATGATCTGGTACTGGTTGCTCGACGCGGTAGCGAGCTTCCACAAACGGTCGAAAAGTTTTTCCACGAGTTCGGTGGCACGCTTCTCGGGTGCGGAATCGATGGTGAATACGGGTGGAACGGTTCCGGCGGCCTTGGTGCGGTTGAATGCGGTTTCGGTCAGGTTTTCGCATTCGAAGTTGACCGATGCGACAATGGTGGAGGGAACGCGCTGCCCTTCGGCAATGTCGATATGCCGGACGATGCCGCTGCCGAAGAAGAGCCATGTGACGAAAAGCCAGAGTATCAGACCCATGCCGAGGGCCTTGTATGGCACTTCCCCTTGGCGGTGTGTTTCGGTTTTGCGCTCGGCAATCCCTTTTTGCTTTTTCCTGAAAATCCTTGGTTTCACGAGATGCTCCCTTCCCAAACGGACTAAGAAGATCGGTTTTCCTGATAGGCTTCAATCACTTTCTGCACGAGGGGGTGGCGTACCACATCGCGTTCGGTCAGCTCGACAAACTCCAATCCTTGGATATTTGCAAGGATGGAGCGGGCTTCGAGCAACCCGGAAGTGCTGTGGTTGGGGAGGTCGATTTGCGAGGGGTCGCCGGTAATGGTGCACTTGGAGTCGAACCCGAGCCGCGTGAGAAACATGAGCATTTGCTGGGGGGTGGTGTTCTGGGCTTCGTCGAGAATGACAAAGGCGTGGTTGAGGGTGCGCCCGCGCATATAGGCGAGGGGGGCGACTTCGATCACACCGCGTTCGATGTGGCTCTCAATGGCCTCCGGGGGCATCATGTCGTGCAGGGCATCGTATAGCGGGCGCAGATAGGGATAGACTTTCTGTTGGAAGTCGCCGGGGAGGTAGCCGAGGTTTTCGCCGGCCTCGATGGCGGGGCGAGTGAGAATGATGCGGCTGACATCGTCCTTGAGCAGGGCGGAGACGGCCATGGCCATAGCCAAATATGTTTTGCCGGTTCCGGCCGGGCCAATACCGAAGGTGATGGCATGGTTGGCCATGGCATCGAGATAGATTTGCTGCCCCAGTGTTTTTGGAAACACAGCGGATTTGCGCGGGCTGACATCCACCCGGATGCTGGCCAGCCGCTCGAATACCTGTTCTTCGCCGCGTCGGAACGCATCGTAGGCATAGCTGGCCGACTGGGTGTCCAGCGCGGTGCGGTTGCGCGCCTCTCGCAGTCCTTCGATGAAGCCGGCGATCTTCCGGGCAGGTTCCTCCGGCCCTTCGATTCCGACGGCAAGGTCGCGCACAACGAGCTGCAGATCCAGCTCGCGCTCGATATCCTCCGCCAGCGCTTCGAGTACCTCGCCAATTTCGCGGGCCTCGCTGGCGTTGTCAAAATGGATGGTGTGTGTACCCATGGCCGGGATGCGCGGGCTTTGCCCATTGCGGTCTACTGGTCGGGAGTTAATTTGATTTCCCCGGATGCGTCAATAGGTATCCGCCCGAAGTCGCACCCGCGAATCCGGCGGACAATGGAACAGACCGATCCATATTTTATCACACCTCTTAAAGTGTGGTATTGCACCTATCCA
>JBDLHZ010000121.1:0-7521 GCA_039715135.1 Verrucomicrobiota bacterium | reverse complement strand
GGCGGGGAATGGAGGGTGGCTGGATCGAAGCGGACATCGATCCCATCCAGACTGAACAGGTCGGGTGTGGCAAGGCGCCGGGGATTGGTGATGGAGAAGCGACCCAGCTTGACCATGCCATCCATTGGGCCGACCTCCATGTTTTCCAGCAACATCTGGATGCCGAGGGCGGGATCGATGCTGTTCACTAGATGAAACTGGAAGTTTGCAATGCCGAGGTGGTGTATTTCAGGTGGTGGCGGAGGGGGTTTGATCTCGGCGGAAGGCTCTGTTTCAGCATCTTGTTCTGCTTCCGGTGTTTTCCTTGGAAGCGGCCATTCCAAAACCCGGGCCTGGGTGGTGTTGGCTATGTTGAGGAATTCCGAGACAGTGCTGGCATCGGAGGCCCATTCGACAAAAAAGTGGGGATTGCGCACCTGGACATCGAGAATGGAGAGCGGTGCTTGGTAGATGCTGGAGGGGTCGATCTGGACGTGGATATTGTCCAGTGTAAAGAGATCCTTGGAGGCCAGGCGCCCGGGATTTTTCACATAGATGTTTTTCAGCTGAACGATGCCGTTCGTCATACTGAAGGCTAGCTGCTCCAGTCCAACCGCGACATCCAGGTGCGAATCTTCGGTATGTGCCAGATGGAACTGGACATCATTGATTTCCAGCGATTGGACGATCACGACCTTGGGTGTCTTTTCCGCTTTTTTCTTCTTTTTCTTTTTTTCCTTTGGTTCTGGCGGGACGTTTGGATCGTAGCCGATAAAATCCTCTACGCTCTGGATATATTCGGCAATGTTGTCGGAGGCGGAGCTTTGTTCGAACGTAAAATGCGGGCTATTGATCCGCACCTGGTGGACCATCACTGTTTCGCTGAAAATGGATCCCATGTCGATGGCGATATCCATGCTGGCGAGCGAGACGGCGTTGGATTCACCGAAGCTTTCCTGGTTGGCGATTGAAAAACCGGAGAGATGAAGAATGCCCTTGCGCGGATTGATGGAAAGCTTCTCAACTGCAACCGGGGTTCCGAGGGCTTTTGAGCCGATCATTTTCACGATGACCTTCACGGTGGGGCCAAGCCAAAACAGCACCACGAGGATCAGCAACAATACCAGCGAGGCCAGGCTCAGGAGAACAATCTTCAATGTTTTTTTCTTTTTCATGGCAAATCTGTGCTTTGGGTTTTCTTTTGTAGAGGATGAAACATAGTGAATGGCCCAAGGTTTGGAAAGCTATTAGGCACGAATGGAATACTCCATGCCCCGCACTCGCTGCCCCGTGCATTTTCTGCATTTACAGCTTGTATCGCAGGGCGTTATGTCTATTATGACGCGCTCGAATTAAGGAGGGAGGTGTTGTTTTTTCTGGCCGGGTGGCCGGGCGGCATTTCCCGATAGTTAAATCAACAAAGGTTTGGGAGCGCGTGTTCCCGCTTTATTATGGAATCAACAACCAACACAGACATGGGTGTGGACGCCGCAGCCATGGAAGCAATGTACGACGAGACCCTCAAGAACTTTAACGAAGGGTCGATTGTTAGCGGTAAAATACTTAGTGTCCACGACGGCGACGTGCTGATCGATATTGGATACAAGTCCGAAGGAATCGTTTCCGTTCAGGAATTCAACGATCTGGAAGAGGATCCAGTCGGCCAGGAGATCGAAGTCTTCCTCGAACAGCTTGAAGACAGAGACGGCATGATCGTGCTCAGCAAGCGTCGCGCCGTACAGCAGCGCGCATGGGATTATGTGGTCAACGAATGCACCGAAGGCAGCCTTGTTGAAGGAACCATCAAGAATATCGTCAAGGGCGGCTTCATCGTCGATGTCGGCGTGGATGCCTTCCTGCCGGGTTCGCAACTCGATGTGGTGCCCATCCGCAATCCCGACGAGCACATGGGCAAAACCTACGAATTCCGCATCCTCAAGATCAACCTTGAGCGCAAGAACATTGTCGTTTCCCGCCGCGAACTCATTGAAGAATCCCGCCGCGAATCCCGCCGCAAGATCCTGGCCGAAATCCAGGTTGGCCAAGTCCGCCCCGGACAGGTCAAGAACATCACCGACTTCGGTGCATTTGTCGACCTCGATGGTATCGACGGCCTGCTGCACGTCACCGACATGACCTGGGGCCGCATAAACCATCCTTCCGAATTGCTCAAGGTGGGCGACCAATTGGACGTGATGATTCTCGACGTGGACCTGGAAAAGGAGCGCATCAGCCTTGGCCTCAAGCAGACCAAGGACAACCCGTGGGAAGACATCGAATCCCGCTTCCCGATCGGCGCGCGTGTGCACGGCAAGGTGGTCAACCTTGCTCCGTACGGTGCGTTTGTTGAACTCGAGCAGGGTATCGAGGGTCTGGTACACGTTTCCGAAATGTCCTGGACCAAGCGCATTCAGCGCGCGGCCGACGTTTTGGCTCTCGGCGACGAGGTCGACGCGGTGGTTCTCGGCGTCAGCTCCGAAGACAAGAAGATTTCCCTCGGCATGCGCCAGGTTGAAGACAACCCATGGGAAGTCGTTGCCGGCAAATACCCGATCGGTTCGCTTGTACAGGGCAAGGTTCGCAACTTCACCTCCTACGGTGCATTCGTCGAACTCGAAGAAGGCGTTGATGGCATGATCCACGTTTCCGACATGTCCTGGACGCGCAAGGTCAACCATCCGTCCGAAATCCTCCAGAAGGGGGACGAGGTCGAAACAGTGGTTCTCGAAATCGATTCCACCAGCCAGCGCATCAGCCTCGGTCTCAAGCAGGCCCAGGGCGATCCGTGGGCAGGCATTGTCGATCGCTACCCGATCGGTACCAAGGTCAGCGGCATCGTCACCAAGATCTCCTCCTTCGGCGCATTTGTCGAAATCGAGGAAGGCATCGACGGGCTGGTGCATATCAGCCAGATTAGCGACGAGCACATCGAGCGCATCAAGGATGTCCTCAATGTCGGCGATACCATCGAGGCGCGTGTCGTGAAGATTGATCCGGTCGAACACCGTATCGGGCTGAGCGTCAAGGCCGCCAAGGTCGACGACGACGAGTTTGAAGTCGAGGAAGGCATGCTTGAAGGCCTCCAGCAGGGCGAAGAACTGGTGAACCTTGCCGGTGCATTCGACAGCGCCTTTGGTGACCAACTTGAAGAGTGGCATCCGGGCGACTCCGCCAAAACCGAGGCTCCGGCCGAGGAACAGGAGGAAGCCGCGAAAGCAGAGGAAGCCACGGAACCAAAGGAAGAAGAGGCTGAAGGGGAAAAACCCGAGTAGGCTCTGTTTCTTCGACTCAAAAAAACCTGCCCGCATTCCGGGCGGGTTTTTTTGTGACTTCCCGTCGAATTTATGGCTGAATGTGCAACTTGTTATCACAGATAGGTATGGCTATGAACATTGAAGAACAACTTGATTACCTCTCGTCCCGCGCGGTCGATTTCATTGCGCGCAACGATTTGAAGAAGAAGCTCGAAAAGGCACAGGCCGAAGGACGCGGGCTGCGCATCAAATATGGTGCCGACCCCTCTGCTCCGGATATCCATCTCGGCCACGTCGTTGGCCTGAACAAGCTGCGCGAGTTCCAGGATGCCGGGCACACCGTCGTTTTCATCATCGGCGACTTTACCGGCATGATCGGCGATCCCTCCGGGCGCTCGCAGACCCGCAAGCCGCTCACCCGCGAGCAGGTCAAGGTCAACGCCAAATCCTATCAGGAGCAAATCTTCAAGATCCTTGATCCTGAAAAGACCGAGATCCGCTTCAACTCCGAGTGGTGCGGCAAGATGAAGTTCGACGATGTCATCCGCCTCTCCGCCCATGTCACCGTGGCGCAGATGCTCGCGCGCGACGATTTTTCCAAGCGCTATGCCGCCAACCAGCCAATCTCGATCGTCGAATTCCTCTACCCGCTCGTGCAGGCCTACGACTCCGTCATGGTCGAGGCCGACCTCGAACTCGGCGGCACCGACCAGCTCTTCAACCTGTTGCTCGGCCGCGAACTGCAGAAGGTGATGGGGCAGGAGCCGCAGTGTGTCATGACCCTTCCGCTCATCGAAGGCCTTGATGGCGTGCAGAAAATGAGCAAGAGCCTCGACAACTATGTTGGCGTCGACGAACCCGCGCGCGAAATGTACGGCAAGCTCATGAGTGTGCCGGACGAACTGATGTGGAAGTATTTCGAATACATTCTCTGCTGGCCGAAGGACAAGGTGCAGGAAATGCACGCCAAGGTCGCCGGCGGCGAGCTGCACCCGCGCGCCGCCAAGGACATGCTGGGGCAGGCGGTTGTCGAACGCTTCATTGGCGAGGAGGCGGCAAGGAACGCCTCGGAGGAATTTACGCGCATCTTTGCGCAGAAGGAACTGCCGGACGAAATTCCGGAAGTGGTTCTACCTGTCGGGGAAATCGGCCTGCTCAACCTGATGGTGCAGGCCGGGCTGGCGAAGAGCAACGGCGAGGCCCGCCGCCTCGTCAAGCAGGGCGCGGTGAAGATCAACGACGAAAAGATCAGCGACGAGCGCGCGCAGATTGTCCCGGAGGATGGCATGATCATCCGCTCCGGAAAGCGCGGCTTCGCTCGGGTTAAAATCAACCAAGGATCAGACTGATCCGACTAATCGGACTGGTCGGACTGATTCGGAAAACCGTGGAGAATTGAAAAATGGCCGGACATAGCAAGTGGGCAAACATTAAGCATAAAAAAGGTAAGGCCGATGCGGCGCGCGGCAAGATCTTCAGCAAGATTGCCAAGGAAATCATGGTGGCGGCGTCGCAGGGTGGCGGAAACGTCGACGACAACATTACGTTGCGCGCGCTGGTCCAGAAGGCCAAGGGCGTCAGCATGCCGAAGGACAACATCGATCGCGCCATCAAGAAGGGTACGGGCGAACTCGAGGGCGGCAAGCTTGAAGAGGGCTCCTACGAAGGCTACGCCGCTGGCGGCATCGCCGTGGTGGTAAGGGTCCTGACCGATAACAAGAACCGCTCGGTCGCCGAAGTACGGCACGCGTTCACCAAGGCCAACGCCAGCATGGCCGATCAGGGTGCGGTCAGCCGCATGTTCCAGCGCAAGGGGCAAATTCTGATCGATACGGACAAGACCGACGAGGAAACCCTGATGGATCTTGTGCTCGAAGCCGGTGCGGAAGACCTGAAGACCGAACACGAGCACTTCGAGGTCATTACCGATCCGCATGATTTCGATGTGGTATCCGAGGCCATCACGACGGCGGGCATCGACATGGCCGACTCGGCCATCACCCTGATCCCCGATCTTGTGGTTGAAGTCACGGATCTGGATCAGGCCAAGTCCATCATGCGGTTTGTCGACGCGCTCGAAGAACTCGACGATGTCCAGGATGTCTACACCAACTTCGACATCTCTGACGAAATCGCCGCGCAGCTCGAGGAGGAAGAATAGTTTACTTCAATATTGTCGTATCTAAATGCCCGCCTTTCCCGGCGGGCTTTTTTAGGTTCATTTCCCGTTTCCTAGTGTGAGCCCTCGTTGGGGCAACGCCCCTCATGGGGGAACCGCTTTCCCTCGCGGTGCTTCGGGTGAAGCATTGCTACACCATTTTTTCGCAGCGAGGGTGTAGCACCGCTTCACCGCCGCAGGCGGAAAGCGGCTATGATCTGTGGTTGTGACTGCTCCCCGAAAACGGGTATGAACCTTTTTCTTGTGGAAAAAACGGATCCAAGAATGTACTGTTGCTTTAGTAGAAGGGGCAATGGGAGAATAGGTGAACGTGAGAGCATTGAAAAAACAGCTCGGACTCCTTGATGTATTCGCGATCTGCACGGGCGCGATGATCAGCTCGGGGCTTTTTGTGCTTCCGGGCATCGCGGCCGCAAAGGCGGGGCCGGCGGTGATCGTGGCCTACCTGCTCTCCGGGCTGTTTCTGATTCCCTCCATGCTGTCAATGGCCGAAATGTCGACGGCGATGCCGCGGGCGGGTGGATCCTATTTCTTTGTCAGTCGCAGCTTGGGCGGCATGTTTGGTTCGATCGACGGCGTTGGGGTATGGCTGGCGTTGATTCTGAAGACCAGTATAGCCCTACTCGGTTTGGGAGCCTACCTGTCCATCTACATCAACCTGTCGATGCCGGTGATCGCGATTCTCGCCGGCGTGGTGTTCATGGTAATCAACATTGTCGGTGCAAAGGAAACCACACGTCTGCAGGTCGCCATGGTGGCCGGGTTGCTGGCCATCCTTGTCTTCCTCATTGTCAGGGGGGCGCCTGCGGTGGACCGCGCGCAGTACAACCCTTTTGCTCCCAACGGGTGGGGAGCCATTCTCCCAACGGCCGCACTTGTATTCATTAGCTACATCGGCTTGACCAAGGTGGCCAGTGTAGCGGAGGAGGTGCGGCGCCCCGAACGCAATATCCCGCTGGGCATGCTTCTTTCGCTCATTGCCATCCTTGCGCTCTACGGCGTGATCGTCGCCATCGTGGTTGGGATTGTTCCGGCGGAACAGCTCCATAAAAGCCTCACCCCGCTCAGCGACGCGGCCGGTATTGCCATTGGCCCGGTCGGAAAGCATTTGATCAGTCTGGCGGCCGCCTTGGCCTTCGCCACCACGGCGAATGCCGGCATCATGTCGGCCAGCCGCTACCTGCTGGCGATGAGTCGCGACCGGGTCATCCCGCACTCCTTTGCCCGCTTCTCAAGATTCAAGACGCCGTACAACGCCATCGTGCTGACCTCCGTCGTGATCCTGCTGATTGTCTCGGCCACGGGGCTTGAGCGTATTGCCAAGCTGGCCAGTACCTTCCAGTTGCTGGTCTTCGCCTTTGTGAATATTGCAGTGATTGTGATGCGTGAGAGTGGGATCAAGAGCTACGACCCCGGCTTCAAAAGCCCGTTCTATCCCTATGTCCAAATTGCAGGCATCTTGGTTTCCGTTGTGCTCATCCCCGAGATGGGGCTGTTGCCGAGCATCTTTGCGATGGGGCTCGTGGCCATTGGCGTGGTTTGGCACAACCTCTATGTCCGCCCGCGCGTGGAGCCGCGCGTCGGGGCCGTTGCCAAAATGGCCGAGCGGCTTGGCGAACGGTTGCTCGAGCGCGATGCCGACGCCATGGGGCTACGCACCGAGTTGCGGCAGCTCATGAAAGAGCGGGGGTTGAGGGGCGACGACCCCTTCTTCCAGATGGTGCAGGCCGCCGACTTTATCGAGGTTGGCCCCGAAGTGGATTCCGAAGAGGTCATACGTCGCGGGGCGGATCTGCTCGCCCGGCAGAGCGGGGTTTCGCGCGACCTGATCTTCGGTGCATTGCTCGAGCGCAACCGGCTGGGCGAAACCCCGGCCGATGCCGGCGTGGCGTTGCCGCACCTGTTGCTGAACGATGTCGAGGGTTTCCACATGGTGGCTGTGCGTAGCATCAAGGGCCTCGACTTCCCTTTGGCGAAGCAGACGATCCACGCCGCCTTCCTGTTGCTTGGCAGTCGCGGGAATCCCACCCAGCACCTGCGCTTCCTCGCCGCGATTGCACGTCGTGCCGAAAACCCCCACTTCATCGACAACTGGATCGCCGCCGACTC
>JBDLHZ010000120.1:0-7571 GCA_039715135.1 Verrucomicrobiota bacterium | reverse complement strand
GTCGGGGGTGTTGCTGGGTGCCTGCAAGCACCTTGAGACGGAACAGTTCGATACGCTGCGCGTGGAGCTGGTTAGTGAGGAGGCGTTGAAGACATCAGCGATCGAGGGCGAGTTTTTGAACCGCGACAGCCTCCAGTCGTCGATCCGCCGACAATTCGGTTTGCAGGCCGACAACCGTCGCATCCCGCCCGCCGAAGAGGGGATTGCGGAGATGATGGTGGAGGTCTACCGTACATGGGATGAGCCATTGACCGATGAAACACTGTTCAAATGGCATGCCATGCTGACGCTGGGCCGCCGCGATCTGGTGGACATGGGACGCTACCGTACAACGGCGCAACCGATGCAGGTTGTTTCCGGTGCACTGGATCGCAGGACAATCCATTTCGAGGCCCCGCCGTCAAACAGGATGGCACAGGAGATGGCGTTGTTTGTCGACTGGTTCAACCGTACGGCTTCCGGCGGGCCGTCCGCTCTCCCGGCGGTGACGCGCGCAGGGCTTGCGCATTTGTATTTTGTGAGCATACATCCCTTCGAGGATGGAAACGGCCGCATTGGCCGTGCCGTAGCTGTAAAAGCCCTCTCCCAATCGCTTGGAAGGTCGAGCCTGATTGCGCTGGCACATATGATCGAGGCCAATCGCAAAGCGTACTATGCCGCATTGGAGCGCAATAACCAGTTGCTGGAGATTACGGACTGGTTGGCATGGTTTGCACGAACGGTTTTGGATGCGCAGGAATATACGGTGGAGTGCATCGAGTTCCTAATCAGGAAGTCCAAGCTTTACCGCCGTTTGGAGGGGCAACTCAACGAGAGGCAGCAGAAGGTTCTGAGTCGTATGTTCCGGGAGGGACTTGGCGGTTTCAAGGGCGGGTTGAGTGCGGACAACTATATCCGCATCGCCAAGACATCGGCATCGACGGCCACCCGCGACTTGCAGGATTTGGTGGCCAAGGGAGTGCTGGTTCGCACCGGTGAACGCAAATCGACGCGCTACCATCTGAACCTGTAGCCGGGCGGCGCGACGGGAGATTCGAATCCCTTTGGATCGAAGATACGGCCGTAAATGGATTCGCTAGGGGAACGGCTATTGCTGCTATGAGCCGAAAAAATGTTACTGAAAAGTTTTTGCGATTGGTATATCAGTAACCGACTGTTCCTGCCAGAGCCGACTGGAGCAGTGCGCGGCGGAGCGGGTCTTTTACCCGGCGCAGGCGGTATCGGTCGGCCTGCTTTTTAACAAATCCACGCGCCGATAATTTGTCCAGATGGAGTGCCAGCGCGGAGCCGGACATTCCCGTGCAACTCCGCAGTTCGCCAAAGGTCTGCGGGCCGGCGGACAGGATACGGACCAGCGCAACGCGCCGTTCATTCGTGAATCCGGTGCACAAATGAAAAACGGTTCGGCGGGGTGTTTGTTTCGCGAATGCATCGCGAACCGCTTTTAGCAGGGCAGGGGCATCATCCAGATCTTCGTTGGCCTCGGCCCGGTAGATGACCTTTTGCTTTTCGTGGCGCGGAGCAATCAGCCCGCGGGCATTGAGTGCGCGAAGCTGGGTGCTGGCATTGTGCGGCGATATCCCCGTCAGCGCCGCCAACTCGGATACACAAAGCTCCCCCTGCTCAAACAGGTGCCGAAGCAGGTCGAGACGGGTCTCGCTGGCGAGAACACGGCAGGTGCGCCACAGTGTCGGACGTAATCGGCTCATTGAAAGGCCTCCTTTTCATATACCTCTAGAGGTACGGGATGATGGACGTATATTTAAATCATAAATAACAGCATGCAAGCATTTTACCAATTTAATATTCCCGCACCTCTAGAGGTATTGGAACCGGGAGGTTTGGCAAGCTGGGGTAGAAGGTGCAGGTGCGGTTTATTCTTTGGCATCGCCTCTAGATGCCTTGTCTGCATGCAACCCGTCCAGAATGGTTCCCGTTCCCATGCTGTACTTCGATTAAAACCCCGCATGCTCGATGATGTTGGCCTTGGTTCTGCGGGGGAGGCGGGGGATGCGATCTAGGTCGTCGGCATTCTTGAAGGGGCGGAGTTCGACGATGCGCCGCGCGGTGACGGGGCCGACGCCTTTGATGGCCTGCAACTCCTTTTCGGTGGCGGTGTTGATGTCGATAGGGCCGGTGGTGGCAGTCGGGTTGACGCTGGCTTTCAGTTCAGCCTTCTCCAGGCGGGAGGCGGCGCGCAGTTCGACGAGCCGGTCGGGGTTGGTTTCCGCCCATATCCCTTTTTTCTTCAGGGCCGCGACGGTTTCCTT
Source organism: Verrucomicrobiota bacterium (assembly GCA_039715135.1). Lineage (GTDB taxonomy): Bacteria > Verrucomicrobiota > Kiritimatiellia > Kiritimatiellales > Pontiellaceae > Pontiella. The sequence continues at coordinate 5,301 of JBDLHZ010000120.1, read as the reverse complement.
GTCGTCGAGCCGGGCGGTGGCTTCGTCGCGGTGGGTGCCGTCGGGTAGCGCGCGGCGGAAGCCGTAGGAGCGGGCATAGCCGTTTTCCACGAGCAGTTCGGCGAGGTCGCGCCCGTTGGCGGTGGTGACGAACCCGTAGACGCGCCCGCCCTTGGAGCGGCCGAGTGCATCGGCATAGCTGGTATGGACCGTGAAGGGCTTGGCGAGCTGTTGTCTGGTGAAGATGGCGGCCTCTTTCCCGAAGCGGTAGACCAGCAGCTTGTCGGCCAGCCCGAAGTAGCGGGCTTGCTCGCGAACACGCCGGGCATCGCCGGAAGTGGTGGCATGGGTTTCGGGGCAGTCGACATAGTAGAGCCTGACGATCTGCTTCTTGCCGTTGTGCTCGATCTGGAAGCTATCGCCGTCGTTTCCTCCATAGGCCGCCAGCCTGGCGCCGTCGAGCCGGACAAGTTCGCCCGCTTGGCAGGCGAGGCGGCAGGCCAGAACCAATGCAATCATGAGGGGCTTTTTCAAATTCGAGGATCTCCTTGGCGACTCATATCAGATTAACTTGATCAGTATTATACTCACACCCGCTCCCTTCCCGCTTCGCCCTGCAAGCTACGCAGGACAAGTCGGTCGCTCAAGGCACAAAGGGCTTGGTTTTGGAGTTGTTTTTCTCTCTGTGGAAATTGCTCGCTATCCACTCTCAATCATGTGGCTCTGTGTGAAAAAATTCTACTCAAGTTAATTCCATATCATCCGGCCGACAGGAAAAAGGTTGCCACAAGAATGTGCAGAAAGCACGAAAACTATTATTGCTTGTTCCGCTTCCCGGCAACTGAATATTCCTCCTGCTTCTCGGCGGCGATGGGCAGTTCGGCATCGTCAGATATTGGATACTTGATTCTTGAGCCCGGATGGGTGCTCTCTTGTTTTTGCGTTTCTATGCGCTCTCTCGCGGCTAATAGATTTTCCAGTCTCTGGAGCACCTTGTCGGGTTTCTTGAGTTCGCATTCCCAGACGGTGAGGACATGCCATCCCATCTTCCTGAGCTGACGCGTGTGTTTTTTGTCGTTGGCGACGTTGCGGTCGAACTTGGCCTGCCAGAACTCAACGTTGCTCTTGGGTGTGGAGGCAATCTTGCAGTTTTTATGTCGGTGCCAGAAGCAGCCGTGCACGAATACGACGGTATTGTATTTGCGTAGGACGATGTCCGGTTTGCCGGGGAGATCTTTCCTATGAAGGCTGAAGCGGTAGCCGGCGCGGTGGAGCATGGAGCGGACGAGCAACTCGGGCTTGGTATCCTTCCCGCGTATCCGGCTCATCAGCTTCGAGCGTTCTTCTGGAGTCAGCCTATCCACGAAAAGGATTGAACCACGAAATACCTAGCGCGGCGAGCCGCAACCAACGGGAAGGAAAGCGGCCCGGTAGCTCGGTCGACACTCGGCAACCTCTTCCTCCGGAATCGTTTTCCACCCTGGCGGGCGGTGAAACGATACTACACCTTTTAACAACGAATCCTCTCCAAAACGCGTATTCACCGCGAAATTCTACGTAGAGCCTAAAATTTCTGCGGAGGGGACCAAAGGGGACAAAATTCCGCGGCAAAACCATCCTTGTCCTGTGCGGCAAAACCGAATTCCAGGGCCTCGTCCGGAAGATCAGCGAACAGATCCAGTGGATCCTCCATGCTCAATGCGTACTGCAGATCCTTGCTGAAGGCATAATGACCCTCCTCTAGGCCGTTAAGAAACCTCGTGGAAAAGTAGCCGAACAGAATTTCATCATTATACCACAACTCTCCCTTGAGATAGCGTTTTTGAAACCACCACTCGGATTGCAGTTTTGTGAACACGCTCCGGTCGAAGGCGTCCGGCGCACTCCGGATCAGAATATCAGGATACCATTCATAGAAAACCTCCCGGACAAACGGGGGCCGACTTTCAACCCCCTGCTCTGCGCGGGGCATATGGTCCGTTTCCGCGACCGCCAGTCCCTTCAGATCATACACCTCCCCAGGGTAGGCATATTTGCACCCGCCCGCTGATATGGTGCCCACGCTCGGCAAAACTGTGTGCCCCTCAAACATGCGCGCCAGGACGGATCCCTGTTCGCGGCTCTTTCGGGCTATTCTGAATTCATGCTTCAAGTTGACTGACAGCGCAAAAATCATCCAGCCTGCCAGCATCAGCGCAACCGGAGCCATCCGCCGGACCAGTCTGCCCTGCCGCTCGTAGAGCAGCGGCATGGCCCATGCGGCCACCAGGCACAGCAGCGGCCAGACGGGTTGGTAGAAACGAAACGCCCTGAATGATTCGTCTCCCGCCATCAGCGGGAAGACCAGACCGGGCAGCAGGCAAAGGCAGACCGCCAATACTCTCGATAATCCGCGCTTTCTGCCGATCTCCCGAACGCATACCCAGCCGAAGACCGGCACGGCCAGCAGTACCGCGGGATTCGAAAAAAGATAACCCAACAGGTAGACGACTCCGGCTCCTATGTCGACCTGCAGGCCATGCGCCGGTGTTGAGCTCGAACTGCTCGGAAGCACGTTGCCGAAATAGAGACCCTGGAACAACAGCAGCACAGCCCAGGTTATTCCAAACGTGAAAGCCGGACGGAAAACCGCCCGCAGGCCAATCCGCCAGCCCCGATCCAGGCCCAATCCCAGAAACAACACGAGCAGCAGCCAGCACCCCCACAGCATCGATTCCGGACGGGTCAGCGCCAGCAACGGCAGCAACCAGGCAACCCTGGATGTATTCCGTTCCGAAACCGCCAGAATGGTTGCTGTCAGCAGCAGGCACCAGAGGCCCGATTCCACCAACGCAATCTGGCACCAGGCAAACCATGCAGGAGCCGAGCAAAGCAGAACAAGAAACGCGGGTTTTTGGTTGCACCGTTTCAGGCAGATATAAACCGTGATGATTCCGAACAACAGGTTGAGCAGGAGAAGGGGCACCTCCACCGCACGGCTGAATATATAAACGAACGAGCAGACCAGCATCCATAGAAGGGAGGGAAACCCTTCAAGCTGCCCGCCGCCGACATTGTAGACAAACCCGTGTCCTTCCAGAAAATTCCGGGCATAGACCAGGTAGACATCGGCATCATTGATGCCCGACGAGGGAATTCCGAGCAATAGCCAAGCCAGCGTACTGCATCCCAATACACTCAGGATGGCCGCCCCGGATAGCCTGTTCATACGCTCTTGCATAAAATAGACAACATACAAAAGCCCGGCCTTGGAATTCAACATAAAACGGATCGCCGTGCATGTGCGCGGCCTCTCCCGCTATGCTCGAGTGCCGCTTGCAAAATCCCTCCTCAATGGTGTAGTACGCGCTTCCCGTCTGCGGGAGCGTGGTTTTGGTTGCGGCTATGCCTCTCCGGGGTTTCGGGAAGTCGATGCGGATTAGGGCTGGGCAAGGGGGTGGAATATGGTTTAGTTTCGTGCGTTAACACATTTATTGAGCAAGGAGAGGGGATTATGGAAATCAAGGAAATCAAGCGCATCGTGGAGCTGATGAAGAACAATGATCTGACCAAGTTCTCGATGAAGGACGAAGGTTTTGAGCTGACAATGAAGCGCGGCGGCGACCAGCAGGTTGTGGTTGCGGCGGCTCCGGCGGCGGTAGCCCCGGCTGCGGCGGCTCCGGCCCCTGTCGCGGCGGCTCCGGCAGCAGATGCCCCGGTTGCGGATGAAAACGACGGACTGGTCGAAATTCCCTCTCCGATCGTTGGAACATTCTACCGCAAGCCCGCCCCCGATGCCGATGCCTTCGTACAGGTGGGCGACGAGGTTTCCGAGGAAACGGTGGTCTGCGTTATCGAGGCCATGAAGGTCATGAACGAGATCAAGGCCGAAGTCAAAGGCGTCATCAAGCAGATTCTGATCGACGATACAACGCCGGTGCAGTATGGGCAATCGCTCTTCCTCGTCGAACCGAAGTAAAGGGAGCCGCCCATGTTTGAAAAGGTATTGATTGCCAACCGCGGCGAAATTGCACTGCGCATCATCCGCGCCTGCAAGGAACTGGGTGTCCGGTCCATTGCAGTCTACTCCGATGCCGATGTTGATTCGCTTCACGTCCAGATGGCCGACGAAGCCGTCTGCATCGGTCCCGCCTCGGCCACCGACAGCTATCTCAAGATCACCAACATCATCAGTGCGGCGGAGGTCGCGGATGTGGATGCCATCCACCCCGGCTATGGCTTCCTCTCCGAAAACGCGCACTTCGCCGAAATCTGCGCCAACTGCAACATTACTTTCATCGGCCCCTCTGCGGACTGCATCCGCAACATGGGTGACAAGGCGATCGCCCGCGACACCATGAAGGCCGCCGGCGTACCGATCACCCCCGGTTCCGACGGTATTTTGAAGGATTCCGACGAAGCACTCCATCTGGCCCAGAAAATGGGCTATCCCGTGCTGCTCAAGGCCGTGGCCGGCGGTGGCGGGAAGGGCATGCGCGTGGCGCGCAACGATGTCAGCCTCGTGCAGGGCTTCATGGCGGCGGCGGCCGAAAGCGAAAGCGCATTTGGCAACCCCGACCTGTTCATGGAGAAATACATCGAGTCCGCCCGGCACGTCGAAGTGCAGATTATCGGCGACAAGCATGGCAACGTCTGCCACTTGGGGGAACGCGACTGCTCCATCCAGCGGCGCCACCAAAAGCTGGTGGAGGAGGCACCGTGCCCGAGCCTGACCGACGAGGAGCGCCAGGCGCTTGGCGATGCCGCCGTCAAGGCCGCCAAGGCGGTCGACTACGATAGTGCCGGCACGCTCGAATTCCTCTACGACGAGATTGCAAAGCAGTTCTACTTCATGGAGATGAACACCCGCATCCAGGTGGAGCACACCGTTTCCGAAGAGGTGAGCGGGGTCGACCTGATGAAGGAGCAGATCTGCGTGGCGGCCGGGGAAAAACTATCGTTCACGCAGGACGATGTGAAGATATCCGGCCACGCCATCGAATACCGCGTGAACGCCGAGGATCCGTACAACAACTTCACGCCGTCGCCCGGCCTCGTGGAAGCCGTCCATTTCCCGGGTGGCCCCGGCATCCGGATCGACTCGCACGTCTATTCCGGCTACACGATTTCGCCCTACTACGACAGTATGATTGGCAAGATTATTGCTACGGGGAAGGATCGCAAGGAGGCGATTGTCCGCCTGCGCCGCGCACTGGATGAGTTCACCATCAACGGGCCGCATACCTCGGTTCCGCTGGGCGAGGCGTTGCTGGTCGACCGCCGGTTCATCAAGGGCAAGTACAATACGTCCTTCCTCGAAAAGTTCATGCATGAAAATTTTCT
>JBDLHZ010000119.1:0-7577 GCA_039715135.1 Verrucomicrobiota bacterium | reverse complement strand
CTGGGTTCGGCCAAGGATTTCATGTTTCTGGACATCGGTAGCGACCCATCCCGCAATGCACTGCTTGCAAGGGGAAATTTTGGCGGCGACATTGGCTGGTCTGGCGGCATAGGCACAAAAATCAAGTTGGGAAAAGGTGTGTTGAGCGGGGATATCTACCGTGCGGCAGACTCAACGCTAAAAATCAAAAAAGGCGGCGAGCATCTGGGAACGGATTATCCTGCTGCCGACCTATCCAGGTTCATTGCGGATGTCGATGCTGCCGTGGCCCGGTTTGGTACCCTTGATCAAGACATGGATCTGGGCAGCATCCACCAAAGTAGTGGTTTGACGATTGACCGTACAGATGAATATACCGTCGTTGACGTGGACTCGTTCAGCCTGTTCAACGGCACGTTGACACTCAATGGCCAGGTGGACGATGTTTTCTACATCCGAATCAGCAATGCATTCGATTTATTCAATGTGGATGTAGACGTCGTTGGAACGGATCCTTCGCGCGTATTCTTCATTTATGGCGGCACCAACGATCTTACCTATGGGAAGGGAGATTTTCTCGGCAATATCATTGCCCCGAATGCAGCGGTACTACTCTCGGGAATCGAGGGTTTCAGCGGGTCGGTGATTTCAGGGGACGGGTTCTCCATTACGGGAGAATACAAGGATACGGCATTCGACCACACCGTGGCCATCCCCGAGCCGGCTGTATTGAGCATGGTTGGCCTGTTCGCCGGAGGAGTGCTTTTTCTCCGCCGTATTTTCTGGAACAAGGTGGTCAAGTCCAACGCATAGGATTTTCCGGCATATTGGAGTCGCCAGCGGGGAAACGCACGCCGTGGCCTCCAAATCCCCGAAATCAGGGGAGATGGCGCGAATAATGCTCTATTTCGCGCACTTATGGAGATTCGGGTTGCAAGCTGTGGAATGGCAGGAAATCTTGCGCGATGCATTATCGTGCTGTGTTCCCTGTTGGCCTTGGATACGTCGGCGGATCTGATTGTCGACCTGGGTTTGGCCAAAAACTACACCTTTTTGGATGTGGGTCTCAATCCCGCCAATAACATGCTTTTTAGAAAAGGAACGTTTAGGGGCAACGTTGGCTGGGCGGGCGGCGCCGGCACGGAAATCGAGTTGAACGGTACGCTGGAAGGCAATATCCACCGTGCTGCAGGTTCATCGCTCAAAATCAAAAGCGGCTCGCTGCTGGGGACGGATAGTGAAGTATCCTTCATGCAAGACGTTATCGACGATGTCGACTTTGCCATGACCCAATATGCTTCCCTTACCCAAGACATATATCTGGGCGACATCGACCAATCGGGTGGTTTGACGATTGACCGCACGGATGAATATACCGTGGTCGACATGGATTCGCTCAAGCTGTCTTCCGGCACATTGACGCTCAATGGCCAGGCGGACGATATTTTCTACATCCGGATCAGCAATGCATTCGACCTGAGCAATGTGGATGTAGTGGTCAATGGAACGGATGCCTCGCGCGTATTCTTTATCTATGATGGCGATAGCGACTTCACCTATGATGGAGGGGATTTCCTTGGCACCATTGTTGCCCCGAATGCAGCGGTGTCGCTCTCCAAGCTGAACGGTTTTAACGGGTCGGTTATTTCGGGGAACGGATTCTCCATTGGCGGGAGAACCAGCAATAATGTGATTATTCCCGAGCCGGCCGTTTTGAGCCTGATCGGTCTTTTTGGCATTGGGTCGGTTTCCATCCGCCGCATCTTCAAGGACAAAACCCCGAATTCCGGCACATAGGCTTTCCCGGACATTGGAAGCGAAAACGGCACCTTGCGGGGTGCCGTTTTCTGTAGCCGGGATCGTTGATCCCGGATTATTTGCCGAGTTTGCCTTCGAATTCCTCGAGGCGCCGGCCTTCGAGCGGGTTGGGTTCGCCGGCCATGGTTTTCTTGATGGCGTCGATCTCGTCGGCGGAGAAGCGCGCGCCGTTGACCAAGTGCCGTTCGAACGATTCGTAGGCCAGCGGGCAGACGGCCTTGACGACCTGGGCCATGGCGCGGCCATATTCCTGGATTTCCCATTGGGCATGGCTGTCCATGCGCAGCTTAAGGAAATGGAACATGTTCTTGAGATCCATCTGCCAGTACCATTCGGTGTAGAGCGAGAGGGGGAGGTTGATGCGGGCAAGCTCGCGCGCGACATCATCCTCGATCATTTCCTCGTAGTTCCTGTAGACGTTTTCCTGATCCTTGCGGAGCAGTTCAAGCACCTTGTCCTGAAGCTCCGGAGGAACGTCTTCGGGGTTGCGGCCCTGCTTGTTGTCTTCGCTTTGGAGGCTGATCTGGTCGCGCGGCGGGAGGTAGAATTCGTCGGTCATGACGGAGTATCGGCCGGAAATCTCGTTGAGGCGGGCGGTGCGGTGGCGGATCCACTGTCGGGCGACGAAGATGGGCATTTTGCAGTGGAATTCGAAGACGACGTGCTCGAAGGGGGAGGTGTGCTCGTGGCGCAGGAGGTAGTCGATGAGTCCGGCATCCTGACGAAGAGTCTTGGTGCCAACGCCGTAGGAGACGCGCGCGGTTTGCACGATGCGGGCGTCGCTACCCATGTAGTCGACCAAGCGGATGAAGCCGTGGTCGAGCACCTTGATTTCCTTATCTAGAAGTGCTTCGGCTTCGGGAACAGTGATGTGTGCCATTTGAAAACCTCCGGTTTTACAATTTTTGATTTTAGAATGCCGATTGCCGATTTATTGAACTCAGGCGGCGTTGGCCTTTCCTATTATAAGGAGGGTTGTCGCAGACCCGAAAATCAAAAATCGGCAATCAAAAATCGGAAATACAAAAGTATCCCTTTGCAACGGGGGTTGCAAATCATTTGGAATAAAGGTTGATATAATCCTACAGAAGTGCATCATATGCGCATCAATGGAGTGATGCGAAATGGGTACTTTCGAGGGCACAGGGATACGGAATCTGAAAATTCGCGGGGGCGTCTATTACTGGCGGCAGCGGATTGACGGGGTGCAGTATTCCGAATCGCTCCAGACGGCGGATCGGGGCGAAGCGCTCGAACGGATGAAGGCGAAGGCGGCCGCAATAAAAAACGGGAATATTTCAAAGGAGAGAAAAATGACGAAACAAAAAGACATTAGTGCGGAATCGGTGGATTATTGGCCGCAGATCAAGGTGCTCGACTGCACCATTCGGGACGGTGGGCTGATGAACAACCATCTGTTCAGCGACGATTTCGTAAAAGGTGTCCACAAGGCGCTCGTGGCCGCCGGGGTTGACTACATGGAAGTCGGCTACAAGGCGGACAAGAAGCTGTTCAGTCCGGACGAGTACGGCATCTGGAAATCCTGCACCGAGGAGAACCTCAACCGGTTCTTTGGCGAGGAGGATCCGGGGATCAAAATCAGTGTAATGGCGGACATTGGCCGGACGGATGAGACCGACATTCTGCCGGCCGACAAGAGTCTGATCGACCTGATCCGCGTCGCCTGCTACATCCACCAGATTCCAGCGGCGAATGAGATGGTCAAAATGGCCAAGGATAAAGGATACGAGGTCACCGTGAACCTGATGGCGGTTTCCACTGTGCCGGAGTTCGAGCTCCATAAAGGGCTGGAGCTGATTGCCCAGGGCGAAACCGACATACTCTACCTTGCCGACAGCTTCGGCTCGCTCTACTTCGAGCAGGTCGAGGATCTGCTGCGCCGCTACCGCGAGGCAATGGGTCCGGATCGACAGCTTGGAATCCATGCGCACAACAACCAGCAGATGGCCTATGTCAACACCGTCTGTGCCGCGATTCACGGTGCGACCATGCTCGACGCCACCCTCGACGGAATGGGTCGTGGTGCGGGCAACTGCTCGACCGAGTTGCTACTCGGGTTTTTGCGCAACCCGAAGTTCCATCAGCGACCGGTCATCGAGGCGGTGGAGAAATATCTGCTGCCGCTTCGTGAAACAGTCGACTGGGGCTACAGCATTCCGTACATGGTCACCGGCCAGATGAACGAGCATCCGCGTGCGGCGATCAAGCTACGCGAAAGCGAGCAAAAGAACGAATTTACCGCCTTCTACGACGAGATGCACGACCAGTAGGGAAGTGTGTGCCGCTGAAAGCCTCCGCTTGCAAAAGGCGGAGGCTTTTTTATGGTTCATGGCCCATCTGCGGGGAACGCTTTCTTTCACTTCAACCTTCGCCAAGGCTACGGCGGACTCCATCGGAATGGAAGCCCGCGCTACATCTGGATTGGAAAGCCCGCTTCCTTTCGGAATTTCGCATGTTTTCGAAGACCAACCCTCTTAGGTTGACGCGTATGCCCGCAGGGGAAAGCGTTGTTCTGTTGCGATACGGCTCCACGAATGCTTGGTTCCCCGGAAGCGGGGCATGGGGCTTCTTCATGTGGCCGGCGGCAGATCCTTGCGGGAATAGCCGACTTCGGCCAGCACCTTGTCGGTGGTTCGGAAGTGGCACTTGGCGGTATCGAGCAGGATGCCGGGGCCTTTGTCGGCCACCAGTTTCTCGGCTTCGCGCCGCACCTTGTCGGATGCGCCCTTGGGAACCTCGAAGCCGTGCTCCTTGCCCATCTTCTTCATGGCATGGATGAATCCGGCGCGCGCAAGGATGGAGGCGGCCGCCACGGCGGGATCGGATTCGGCCTTGGTGCGCTGGTCGAGCTTGATCTTCTTGCCCTTGTCCATCAAGGCGCGCTCGATCTGGTGGGTGGGGCCGAATTTGTCGGATAGCGCGCGCGGGCAGTCCGGAACCTTCTCAAGCAGGTTTTCGATGGCCCGTGCGTGGCCCCATGCCAGCATTTTATTGACGTTCCGGATTTTGGTGTACATCCGGTTGTAGGAACGCGGGCCGATGGTAACCATGGCGCAACGGTCGCCCAGCACCTTGCGGATCTCGCGAGCCAGGTTCAATGCAACGTTGTCGGAAGAGATTTTCTTGGAGTCGCGCACGCCAAGCTCGCGCAGCTTGCCGACCAGTTCCTCGTCCACATAGGCGGATGCAATCACGAGCGGCCCGAAGAAGTCGCCCTTGCCGCTTTCGTCGATGCCCATGTGGGGCTGGATGGCTTCGGGGTCGTGGAAGTCTTCATAGCCGAGCACGGCTTCTTTCAATATTTCCGTTTCCAGCGTGAAGGTGATCCATTCATGGGCGGCCTTCCCCTGCACGAGCAGCTTGCCGGAATTATAGAGGTTGATGCGGCAGTCGGGGATGGAGACGGCGATTTGCGTGTGGGGTACGTTTTCGGGCAGGTATTTCGGGCTTTTGAGCAGTTGGCGCAGTGCCTGCTGTTGTTCCTCGGTAAGTTTAAATGTAAAAGAGTTGGTGTTCATCTGGAAACCCGTGTTTAGTGGCGATTAGGGATTCATAGCAAAAGTCGAGGGTGCTACAAAGCGGCTTCTGCAATATCCTTTAATAACCAAGGACGATATCCATGATCAGTTTGTCGAGACTAGCGACCGGATTGCTGCTGGTGTGTGTTTTTCTCGGCGGCGTTGCATGGGGTGGCGGTGATCGAAAGCCCGTTCTTACGCACGCTGATGCAGCTGTAATCCTCGCAAAATATTCCGGATTTTTTGACCGGTATGTGGGCGAGGATGCCGACTTGAATGAATGCACGGCTTTCTTGAACAAAACCGGTATCTATTTCGGGCTGTTGGAAGTTGTTAACGGGGCGGAATTCACGGTTGAGGATTGTGCCCGTGCCATGGGGCAGATCAATCTGGTATTAAGCGGGGATGCCGAGTTTTTTTTAGGCAAGGTAAAGTTGCCAAAAGGGTTTGAATCGTGGGGGGAGTTTTGTACTATGCACGGCGTGGAGTATGTCAAGGGGCATCGGGCAATGCTTAAAATGTTGAATGCGGCAGGCACCCGAAAGGAAGAATAGTTTCCCTTGCAAGGAAAAGATCATGTTGGTATCTTCGCTACATTAACTTGAGGAATGAAGTATGAATAGAAGCAATTGTATTGCGTTGATGGTGGTTGCCGGATTGGGGCTTGGTGGTGTTTTGAATGTTGCCAGAGCGGAAAATAGTGCCGGGCTGGCAGCCGAAGCCGATAAGGCGGTTGCTGCGGCCGCGAGCGCTGTCGAGGAGGCGCGGGCCGCAATTAAAAACGGAAAACAATTCGTCGCGATGATTCCGGCGGACTCGCCCTTGATGGGGGAAGTTGCGGAGATATTGAAGGCGGCCAAGGAAAATTGGATTTTGGCCGTGTCGGCCCTCGAGGGTGCGAAAGAGAGTGCTTCCAAGATTTCCTCTGCATCCTCCCCTGAAATCGCCCAGGACTATAAGCTTCTGGCAACAGTAAACGCCGGGGTTGCATTGTCTGGGGCAAAGGTGGTTCAGACCGGGATCTTGTTCGTGGATGCGGCGGCCAACAACAAGAGCGAATCCCTCGATATTATCAGGACAGCCATGCAGGATTCCCTCGCTGCGGCGGCCCAGGTCCAATTCAACTATGATCGTGTAAAAGGCCTCATTGCCGAAAAATATTCTAAATAAGGAGCCAGATTATGAAAAGACATCAATATGGAAAGACAGGATTGATCGCATGTGTTGTGGCCCTCTTTGCGACCATGCAGGTTCTTGCGGTGGATTTGGCTGCGGCTAGTGGTTTTCTTGCCGACATTGCGGTTGCCGCAACCCAGGCCAATGCAGCCTTGGCCGCCGCCGCAAACAGTGGCGATACCGATGCTATTGCCGCGGCGCAGGCGGATGTCGATGCCGTGAAATCCTCCATGGAGGAGGGTCTGGCGGCCCATGCGGAAATATCGGCTGGCAACAATGCGGCAATGAAGGACTTGGTAGCTGCCCGGAATGCAGCGCTGGGCGTGACCGGTGGCACTGCTTCGGATTCCGCACCTCCAGGCAAGAAAGGCCATACCATCCCGAACATCGAGGAGGTTCCGTGGCAGTCGCCGGAGCTCAAAGCGCTTTATCAGGAAATGTCCGAGATTATCCAGAATGAAGGCGGGCATGGGTATCCCGAGCGCGATGTTACGACAACATAGGGTTTGTTTGGTTAGTTCCGTCCGGTCCGTAGAAGTTTGGGTTTATAGGGGATTATATTATGAATAGAATAAAGTGTTTCACGCTGGTTGCCTTGGCATTGGGATCCGCGACGGTTTTTGCGGCCCAGGATCGTTCCTTCCACATTCAGAACACGGTTCGCGTTGGGTATGACGACAACGTCTACCAAGGCTATCAAAACGAGCAAGGGACTGCGTTTATTACGGACATAGTCAACATCTCGGGCAAGTTGGTTTTCTCGGACCGGTCGGAGATGGAGCTGTACTGGCAACCCGAGCTCCGTTATCGCTTTGATGCGGAGCCCAAGGCGATCACCTATCAGGATTTGTATGGCCGACTAAGCCATGCCATGTCGCAACGCACATTCCTAGAGCTTTCCGACCGGTTGCGCTATCAGGAAAAGGACGGGCAGAGCGATCTGGGGGATGAGGAAAACCAAAACTTCATTGAAAACGATCTAATGGGATCCCTTGGCTTCACCTTGAGCCCCAAGAACCAGATCAAGCTTGGCGGGGGCTACGAGTTCCGCGTATGGGACGATGA
>JBDLHZ010000118.1:0-7625 GCA_039715135.1 Verrucomicrobiota bacterium | reverse complement strand
CATCTATCGATCTGCTCGGGTGGCGAAATTGGTAGACGCAAGGGACTTAAAATCCCTCGGAGCAATCCATGCCGGTTCAAGTCCGGCCCCGAGCACCACTTCTTATTGTGCTTCTATTATTGGGTGTAAGTGAGTATTTGATTTCTGATCCTAAAAAATGTCTACCCCTGTCCATGCCCCAAATTGAGGCAGAAAGGGGTACATAAGGGGTACAAGTTCACGCACGGGAAAACTATCCCGTTCAGCATGTACCCCTTTCTATTTGCCCACCACCCCGAAACAAATTACCTTCCCACAATGAAGGAAATTTTATTTATTGGCGGACCCAAGACGGTGCAAGGGGTAGATATTATGCATGGTCTCCATGCAGCCCGGATCCGGCAAGGGAACCGACTGGGATGAGCGTGTCGAAGTGATCGGCCAGAAGGGGCGGGTCACGGCGCATGGCTTCAATTGGGAAGGGGAAGGCAACTGTACCCTGAAGGTTGAAACCGATGCGGATACGCGCAACTACGATTTCGACTACGAGGTCTAACAGCCCTTTGGAAAGTTTTTGACGGGATAACAGATGGACAGGAATATTGTCCATTTGATCCTGTTAGCTGATAGGATGATTTGGCAGACAGGGATATCTTAAATGAAGATAATTAATACACTCGCCAAGGTTGCGGCCATGTGCACTGCGGCCACAGCCCTATCAACAGGAGCCGCCACCATGGAGAAGAATCTGTTTTTCTGCTACAAAACCGAAGATCAATCTCCCGTTGAAGTGGATGGTTTGGCCTATCTGTCAGGCGACCTTTGGGGCGGCAGCGAGGAAGGGCAGAACGTGATGCTGGACAGCCTCGGCATCCAGACGGAATATCTTTATGTCCTTGGCGGTTGCAATTCGCACGATAAAGCCTATCCGGACTGGGGCGGTGGCTGGGCGGAAAAAAACTTTTTCATTGGCAACAAGCTTGGTGAAATTGCGCTGACATATCGTGACGGTACGCGGGATGTTGTTCCACTGATCGTCGGCTACACCGCCTTTTTCAACCATGGCTATAAAATCGCCGCCGAACCGTTTATATCGGACTGGCCATCGCGCGTGCTGCTCGACAATGCGCTCTGCATCGCCAACGCGGTCAATGGTTTTGAGAAAGAGAAGACCGACTACTATTTCCGCATCGCTCTGCGTGACCAGACGCTGGATAAGATCGAACTAATCGACAGCGCGGAGAAAATCGGTCGTGTCGAGATTAACGGCTTGAGCTTTGCCGGGGTTGCCGATTGTGCGTCGCCGGAAAAGTTTGAAAAAGTTCCAGCCGCTGGAATGTCCGAAGCGCAGTCGGCCTGGGTGGCGGCGCATACAGTTTCGAGCGCGGAGCCGATGCCGGAGTCGCGGGCCTTGGCGATCAAGGCGCTGCAGGAACTCCTCTATACCACGCCGGAACAGATCAACAGCGAGCTCATCGCCAAGACCGTGGCGCGGGTCGATCCCAAGGATTTTCCGGGGCCGAAGGTAACCTTCAGCGGGTCGCCCATTGCCGAGCTGATGACGAAGATTTATTATGACAACACCGTTGATCTGATGGAGCGGGTTGATGATGACGGCATGGTGCACGAGTCGGCCAAGGATTCGGACTACTACCGCGGCTTCGGTAGCTACCATCCGGATCTTGGCGCGTTCCACGACGATGCCTACACCCGCCTGCGGGGGCTGACCCTGCTCAGCAATGTCGGCATGGACCAGAATGTTAATGCGGCAATCGACTTTTTCGACAAATGGATGATGTATTTCCCGGAGTCCTATCCCGACCTCCAGCTCGGCGGCAAGCCGGTTCCCGGCCATGCCACGGTGGTGGCGAACCGTCCGCACCTCTATTTTGACAAGCTCATCAACGTTGGCTGGCACACCAAATATGAAACGCGCGACATGGGCAACCCCGAAACCGACGGCCACGGCCTGCTGATGATTTCGCGCTGGCGGGCATGGCTCAAGCAAGGCCGGAAGGCGACGTGGGTGGAAGATCGCTGGGATGCGATCAACGAAGCTGCCGAATTCATTCCGTGGCAGCTCGACAACCCCGAACTGAGTTTTTCCACGAACGGCCTGCTCTATGCCGAGAGCGAGGGTGGAATGCTGGCTCCGAGCATGTATGTCGACTTGGTCTGCTATCTCGGTTTGCTGGGCTATGCCGACATGGCGGATGTCGCGGGCAAGCCGGAAAAGGCCGCCCGCTGGCGCGGGCAGGCAACGCGCCTCTTCGATGCGATGATGGCCTACTACCCGAAGGAGACTTCAGCGTGGGGTACGGTTTGGGATCCCAAGAAAAACGCCATGTTCATGTATACCCATTCGACTTTGGCACCGGTCTGCATCGGCATGGATTTCTGGGGGTACGACGTGCAGAATCTGCTTCCCGAGGGGTGGTTGGAGATCACGCAGAACACATATAAAATGCAGCTTGCGCGCAACAAGCCCGCCTTTGCCGCAACCGCCGGTATCGGCTACGGCCAGGGCTATCTGACCGAATCGGCGCTGCTGCTCGATAAGATGGGCGACGGCGAAAAGGCCCTCGATTGGATGGCGAAAATCTGCTTTGCGCCAAACCTCAAATATCCCTACACCGTGCCGGAAGGCTCGATCATTGATTATGACGGCAAGATGTGGCGTCGTTGGGGCGACCTTGGCAACCTCTACCAGCTGGGCGAGGTGGTTTATACGTGTCAGTTGCTCGTCGGCATCGACGACATCGATCCGGCGCAGCTCAAGATCATGCCGCGCATTCCGGCAAGCTGGAGTGGTATGGATGTGAAGGAGTGGCCCGTGCGCACGATGAGCGGCGGCGAATCAAAAACCGTGAAGCTTTCGTTCAAGAGCGAACGCCCCGATCCTTCGAAGCTCAACTATACCATTGTCTTTTCGGATTGCGTTGATCGTGTCCGCCTGCGCGTCGGCCCGTTCGATAGCAAATTCACTCGGCTTGAAGTTGCCGGTCAGGAATCGGTGGATCTTTTTGAATCCGGCGACAGCAAATGGGCCTGGATTGAGCTCGATGCGACGCAGAAAACGCAGTCGATTAAAGTTAAAGCACAGGAATCGGAATAATGTAGAGAACATTTACCTGAAGCGGAGCGAAGGAAACGTTGCGGGTGTTCATATATCGCTTCCCTGTCGGGTAAGCGATCTACGCAGGAGGAAAGATGATGTTTAAGAAACTTTTGTTGTCTCTGTTTCTTCCGGCCTGCCTTGCGGGTGCACACGGGCTGAACGGCCTGTGCCAGCAACCTAGGCTGCCAGAACCCACATCGCCGCCTGATGCAACTGCCTTTGCGCAGGAATTGCTGGCCCATCATCGTTATCTTTTTAACGACGAGGAGTTGGAGCGCATAGACAAGCTTCTGTCGTTGGAGCTGGAAGAGGATCCAGCTGCCCGCAGGCAACAGGTGGATTCTGCGGAACGGGAGTTTGTCAACTTGTTGAGTGGCAGCAAGAACCTGATCGAGGTCGATGTGCCCGAACCCGGCAAGGTGGACATGAAGCTGCCGCACCCGATCGAGTCTCCCGGCGATTCGGTTGGGCTATTGTTGCGCATCAATAGCGGCGAGGGCGAAACCAACTTTTCAACGGCCTGCTGGGACCTGCAGCAGCACTGGGAGACGGAAAAAACCGTGCATGTTCCATATATTGGAACCGGAACAACCTATGCCATTGTGCTGATCGATCTGATCCCTGCGGGCAAGAGCGACATCACCCTCCATTTTTCCCCGGTCGAAACCCCGGATGTTGCGGCACCGGCCTATATCACGTTGATGGCACCCCGCAGCGGTGAGCTGGTGCTGGATCTGCTGGATGAAAACGGTGAAACCACGCCCGCCATGATCCGCATGGTTTCCAGCTACGACAACCGGATGCGTACGCCGGCCAACGCCATCGACTTTGTCCACCAGATGGAGAAGGGTGGAACGCCTCCGCCCGGATACACCACGGATGTGCGGTACATCCAGCAGAACGGACCGCTGTTTAATCAGAACTTCCACTGCGTACCGTCCTCGTTCAGCATGGCGCTTCCGCCCGGCGAATATACGCTGGCGGTCTACAAGGGGCATGAATACATCACGCAGCAACACACTTTCATCATAAGGCCGGACGAGACCACGAACATGAAGGTTGAAATGAAGCGCTGGGTCCACATGGCGAAAAGGGGCTGGTATTCGGGCGACGGCCATGTCCATGCCGCCATCATGAACGACCGGGATGCAAAGCATATGATGGCCTTTACCAAGGCGACCGATACGAATGTGTCCAACATTCTGGCAATGGGCGATCACCGCCGCATCTGGTATCGACAGCGCGGGTTCGGGCCGGACTACCGGGTTCAGGATGGCGACTATGTGCTGGTGCCCGGTCAGGAAGGCCCTCGCTACTTTAACGGCCATGCCGCCGGGCTGAACCTGAAAAAGATGGTGCGCGATGCCGACCGCTATCTCGACAATGCCTGGGTTGCCGATGAGATTCATAAGGATGGAGGTCTGTATGGCCACTGCCACTTGGCGCACCAGCTTTTCGAAATCGACCGCGACCTGACCATGCTGATGGTGAATGGAAAAAGCGACTTTGGCGAAATCCTCCAGTTCAACCATCTGGGTACGGAACTCTACTACGAATATTTGAACCTCGGCTTCAAGTTCACTGCCATGGCCGGCAGTGATATGCCGTACGGCGGCAGTGTCGGCGATGTGCGGGCCTACGCCAAAATCGATGATCCCATGAAGGACGGCTTTGATGTGGACAAGTGGTTTGAAGCGGTTAGAAAAGGAAAAACCTTTGTTTCCAACGGACCCATGATTGGGTTTTCGGTCGACGACGAAGGTTCCGGCGGGGAAATTCTTATAGATGGTGAAAAGTCCGTTCATATCCGCGCCAAAGCGTGGGGATTGGAAAACGCATCCGCCCCCGCAAAACTCCAGATCATCAGTCAGGGCGAGGTCGTTAAAGAGATTGCCGGCACAGATGCATCGCAGGATTCACTGAAGCTGGACTTTGACCTGGATGTCCGCTACGGCGCATGGATCGCCGTCAATGTTTTGGCTCACGATGGTTCCGTGGCGCATTCCACTCCGGTTTATGTGATTCGCAAAGGGTATCGTTTCTGGAGTACGGAAAAGGTTCCCGATCTGCTGAAAACCCGTTATGCCCAGCTTGATAATCTGGAAGAGCAGCTTCTCTTGCATAAGCAGTGGAAAAAGGACGGCAATATTCCTCCCGAAAACCATTTCGGCATGGGGCTGGCAAACCAATGCGATGCGATTCTGCCTTTGGTTGAAAAGGTGCGCCTCGAATACGAAAAGCTGGAAGAAATCCATCGGCAGGAATTGCAGAAACGAACCGACCATTAGTAGAGGGGATGTAGTGGCGGCTCTCAGAGCCGCTGGCGTTTCCAGGAAACGCCGCTACAGCCTCTCGCGGCATCACAATCATGAAATGCTCTAAACAGCTGCATGTCCGGTTGCGGTGTGCATGGTTCGGTAGGCCTGTGGACTCATCCCCTTTTCGCGCTGGAAGCTTTGCGAGAGGTTTTCCGGGCAGGAGTAGCCGAGTGCGTAGGAGACCTGCGAAATGGTCAGGTTGGTTTCGAGAAGCATCCGCGCCACGAGCTGGATGCGGGTTTTCTTTATCTCGCTGTAGACCGAGCGGCCCAGCAACTTGCTGGACGAATTTGAATCGCTGGAGGTTCCCCTCTCCGCCGTGTGGGTGTTCGATCTTCCCCAACAGGAAGGCGAGTGGAACATCAGCCCCTCAGATGACCGTACCTACATGATCGATGCGGTGGGCAACGCAAATTGACATGCCATCGTTTCGGCTTGAACCATTTGGGCTGGTGGTGTTCCATGGAACATTCACGTCAAGCTGATTTGGTCTTGTTATAGGTCCGATGGATAAATATTGAGAATTGGCAGCGAAGGTGTAGAGACCGCCTACCCGGAGGGAGGCGGTGCTTCGACGGCAGGGCAACGCTTTCCCCTGCGGGGTGAAGCGTTCTCTACACCACTCGCCCATTCCTTCGCGATCATTGGTTAAGTGCTGGAGCAATAACGAATAACCGTCCTGCGTGCGCGGGGCTTCAATGGGGAATAGCATGAGTCAAAAAGAAATCAGATCGTGTTCAACGCTGGATATGTGGAACTATGCATCTGGCGAAATTGCCAACTCGCTGATCTCAAACACTATCTTTGGCTTTGCCATGCTCTTCTATACCGATGCGTTGGGGCTCTCACCAATGCTGGCCGGTATTGCGATGTCGGTGGCCATTTTCTGGGATGCCATCACCGACCCGCTGATGGGGCATATTTCCGATAACACCAAGAGCCGATTCGGTCGACGCCACCAATACATGCTCTTTGGCGGTATTGGAATGGTACTGGCCTTCTTCTTTGTCTGGGCGGTTCCTCCGGTATTCAAGGCCAGCAATACGAGTCTGTTTTGGTATTTGGTGGTGATAAACATTATTATGCGAACGGCCTATACCGTTTTCGTTGTTCCAATGACGGCGCTCGGCTTTGAAATGTGCCAGGACTACACCGGCCGAACAAAGATCCAAGGCATCAAGGCCATCTTCAACATGATTGCCAACTTCTGCGGCCCGGGACTGGCCTGGGCCTTGTTTTTCCCAAAGCAGGGCGTGGATGTCAAAGACCCCGCTAATTTCATGAGAATGGGAACCATCTTTGCCATCATTTCGCTACTCAGTATTTTCTATCTTGTTTTCATTACTCGAAAATATGCCAAGGATTCACGCGAAATGAAGACCACCGGAAGTTCTGCGGGCGCCTTCTTCAAGGATATGCGCGAGATCGTGACCGATATCCGGGCGGTGTATGTCTTCCTCTTCGCCATTGTGGTGATTTTGGGGGTGGGTCTGGTGGCGGGGCTCCAGATGTATGTCTATGAACATTTCATGTTGCTGAGTGGAAACCTGAAGACCATTACCCACGGTGGCACCATGATTGGCTTTGGATGCGGTTCGGCCTTTTGTGCACGCTTTGCAAAGCGCTTCGACAAGAAAGGGGCCGTCTATGTGGGCGGTGCCATTACCCTGCTCAGCGGCGCGATCCTGACGGCGCTGTTTGTTTCGGGAATTGTTACCCCGGGGCAGACCGTGGCTATGGGTGGATTCAACTTCCCGATTGCCGCTACGCTCTTTGCCGTCTTTGGCGCAACCTATTGGTTCGGAAACGGGGTCATGCTTCCGGTGGCCACCTCCATGATGGCCGATATTTCGGAGATCAATCAATTGAAGACCGGAGTGAATAAGGATGGTTCCTATTCGGCCATGTATAGCCTTTCGATGAAGATTTCGCAGTCGCTCTCTGCGTTGATCGTTGGTGCCGTACTGACTTGGACCGGATTTGTGACGGTCGGTGAGCTGATGGAAAGCGGGAACTATGCCGTTGGTTTCATGGAGGGATCGGGGGCGGCCCAGGGCACGAATGCGGTGGTCGGAATTGTTGCGCGTGAAGCCGACAGCACAGCGGTATGGGGCTTTGTGAACGGTTCCACCAACGCGATTGAGAGTTCGGATACGGTGAAGGGCTTCGTACAGGATGCAGGGGTGCTTCAGGATGATGATGCGATTGCG
>JBDLHZ010000117.1:0-7627 GCA_039715135.1 Verrucomicrobiota bacterium | reverse complement strand
TTTCATTGAAGGCGGGCGCGAATTTATCAGGTCGTCCGTGTTTTGCAACCGGGTAATCCAACGATTTTTCGAGGAAAACCTTGCACAACCCCGTTGAGGACTAAACTTTTGCGGAAGGATAATTCGCAACCTTCGTGCGGATTTTACTTGCAAATGGCATTCCTGCTCCATACATTTCCGTTTCGTGAAGCTTAAAAGAAATCTTGAAGGAAAGACTGCTGAATATCTGGAGACATTTCCGGCAGTCGCCCTTCTGGGGCCGCGTCAATGCGGGAAAACCACGTTGAGCCGCATGGTCTGCCCCGATCGGGACTATTTTGATCTGGAAAACGGGGATGACTATGACCTGATTACGAGGGATTATTCCTTCTTTTTCCGGGAACACCCGAATCCTGTCATTATCGATGAAGCACAGGCCGCCCCGCCCCTCTTTCGGGAACTGCGCGGAATTATCGATAAACACCGCGACCGAAAAGGTCGCTTTATCCTGACTGGCTCAAGCTCACCGGAACTGAAAAACAATATTTCCGAAAGCCTTGCCGGACGAGTCGGCATCATTGAGATGGGTACGTTGAAAATGAATGAGCGCCATCAGAAATCCCTGCCGCAACTTTACTCGATACTGAACAACCTGCCCGTTGACAACCATCTTGAACATCTACGCACTCTTGAATGCCCTTTGAATACAGACCATGTCATGCATCACTTTCTATACGGGGGATATCCGGAACCGGCCCTGCAAAACGCCGCCTTTTTCGACCGTTGGATGACCAACTACTACAGAACCTATATCGAACGCGATATCCGTCGCCTTTTTCCCCGCCTCAACACCGAAAACTACCGCCGGTTCATTTCGATGCTTTCCGGCCTTTCCGGCACCATCATAAACCGTTCGGAAATCGGACGTTCATTGAACACCGGGGAATCAAGCATACGAAACTATCTGGACATTGCCGCAGGAACCTACATCTGGAGAAATCTTCCAAGCCTGGAACACACAAAAGCGAAATCCATTGTAAAAATGGCGCGCGGCTACCTGTGCGACAGTGGACTGCTCCATCACCTGCTCCGCATCCGCGATTTGGAAAGCCTCTACCGCCACCCCGGAGTCGGAGCGGCCTTCGAAGGCTTTGCTACGGAAGAAATCATTCATGGACTGCGCGCGGTTGAATCCGTCCCGTGGAAGGCAAACTATTATCGCACCCGCAACGGCGCCGAAGTGGATCTGGTTCTAACGTCTCCCGATGGAGCACGTATTCCCGTCGAAATCAAATTCGGCACCTCAACCCGGGCCGCCGGCCTGAAATCCCTCCATCGGTTCATTGAGCAGGAAAATCTTTCGTACGGAATTGTGGTCAACAACAGTGAAACCGTCGGGATGCTGAGCGAAAAAATCATTCGGATTCCTGCAGGAAGCATTTAGACAACTCACACAAAGCCACGGAGCCACAAAGTGGCAGATTCAAATCGATTTCCTTCATGGCTCCGTGGCTTTGTGTGAGTTTCATTCTTTTTCGTCGCCCATGAAGGCAGAAGACATCTGAATGTGGAAGCCAAAATGAGAATTGCTGGGGCGTTTGGGCTTGAGGGGGGCGATCGGTTGACCTATCGTATGTCCTTTGTCTTTCAACAGGAGAAGGGGTGTAGATGAACATCGTGGTATGCATTAAGCAGGTGCCCGATTCAGACAAGGTCACGATTGACCGTGAAACCAACCGTCTGAACCGTGCAGGGGTTCCAAGCATTATCAATCCGTTCGACGAGAACGCGCTCGAAATGGCGCTGCAGCTCAAGGACGAACATGGCGGCAAGGTTACTGTGGTTTCCATGGGGCCGCCGCAGGCCGAAGAAGCATTGCGCACGGCGCTTGCGCACGGCGCGGACGAGGCCATTCTGGTTTCCGACCGCAAATTCGGTGGCGCCGACACCTGGGCAACCTCATATACGATCAGCCTCGCCATCAAGAAACTCGAAGATGTCGATCTGATCCTCTTCGGCAAGCAGGCGATCGACGGCGACACCGCGCAGGTCGGCCCCGGCGTGGCGCACTTCCTCGACATCCCGATGATCACCTACGCCAAGGGCGTCGAGGTCACCGGCGACACCTTCAAGATCGACAAGGTCACCGAAGACGGCTACGAAATCTGGGATGTCGACAAGCCCGCCGCCGCCACGGTCGTAAAGGAAGCCAACGAACTGCGCATGCCGTCGCTCAAGAAAAAGATGGCGGCCAAGAAGGCCGAAATCCCGACCTGGGGCTTCGACGACCTGAATCCAGTCGAGGAAAACATTGGCCTCGCCGGCTCCCCCACCAAGGTGAGCAAGGTCTTCGCGCCGCCAGTCAAGCTGAACAAGGAAATCCTCTCCGGCGAGCCGCCCGAAATGATTACCGAACTGATCCACAAGCTGAAGGAGCAACACGTACTATGAGCACGACAAAGGAACTTTGGGTATATGCGGAGCAGCGCGAAGGCAAGCTGGCCGGCGTGGTGCAGGAACTCCTCAGCGAAGGGCAGATCCTCTGTGAAAAATCGGGCTACACCCTCTGCGCGGTGCTGCCATCCGCCAATGGCGCGGATTTCTGCCAGGAACTCCATAACTTCGGAGCGAAGAAGGTATATACGATCGACGATCCGAAACTGGCCGACTACCAGAACGACTACTATTCCCGCGCGGTCGCCCAGCTGATCAACGAGAAGAAGCCGGAAATCGTGCTCTATGGTGCGACCACTATCGGCCGCAGCCTTGCGCCGACCGTCGCCGTGATGGTCGATGCCGGCCTCACCGCCGACTGCACCGAACTCGACTTCGATGTCGAGAACGGCAACCTCCTGCAAACGCGTCCGGCATTTGGCGGCAACATCATGGCCACCATCATCTGCCCCGACCACCGTCCGCAGATGGCCACGGTGCGCTCCAACGTCTTCAAGAAGACCAAGATTTCGGACAATGAAGCCGGCGAGCAGATCGAATATCCGGTCGACCTTTCCGGCGTTCCGGAACGCATGCGCCGCCTCGAATCCGTCCACGAAGCGGACGATAACAGTATCGACCTCAACGCCGCGCAGTTTATCGTTTCCGGCGGACGGGGTGTCGGAAAGCCCGAAAACTTCAAGGTCATCTACGACCTCGCCGCCGAACTCGGTGCGGCCGTCGGCGCATCGCGCGCCACCGTCGATGCGGGATGGATCTCGCACCACCACCAAGTGGGGCAAACCGGCAAGACCGTCTGCCCGGTCATCTATGTGGCCTGCGGCATCTCCGGTGCCATCCAACATCTTGCCGGCATGCAGAGTTCCGACATGATCATTGCCATCAACAAGGATCCCGACGCACCGATCTTCGACATCGCCGACTTCGGCCTCGTCGGCGACCTGCATGAAATCGTGCCCGAATTCCAGAAGCAGATCGCTGCCGCCAAGGCGTAGATTTTCCACCACAGAGACACAGAGGCACGGAGCTTGCCAAGGCCAGCCAGCGCGTAGCACAGGCTCTTAGCTTGTTGGAAAACCCGTTTGCAGGGGTGTAGGACGTGCCTCTCCAAAAGGAGGGCGCGTGTTCCCGAATGGGAGGCACGAAACAATGGTTGACGAGGAAATCAAGGTAAAAGGATTCGAGGCGCTTAGCGAAAAGCTTGGTCTGGTCGAGCAATCGGGTCTTGCAGACCTTGCCCGCGCGTCTGTAGCGGCGCTTTTGCACCGCGATGTATTCGTTTCTGGTTTCGCAACTCATCTTCTTCATCCGCCCTGTATACAGAGTGTGATTCTTTGTGAGTCAACGAATCCTTTCCGCCCGCGTCCTATCGGACGCTTCGGTGTCATTTAATTTGAGGCAACTCGCAGGACAAGGAAGTTCCGATTATGGGCTTTGAATTTCCGTCAGGAATCCTACAATGCGGGTTTTTAGATTACTGAATACAAAAGGCTAACGCCGCTTGAGTTCGATAAATCAAAAATCGGCAATCAAAATTCAAAAATGGGTTAACCAAGGAGAAAGTCATGGGAAACATTAATTGGGGTATTACCGAAGAGCAGCAGGAAATCGTCGACCTGATCGATGAATTCGGCAAGGAGCGCATTGTTCCGGTACGGGCGGAACTCGATGAAAAGGGAATCTTCCCGGCGGATCTGCTGAAAGAGCTGGCGCAAATGGATTTGATGGGGCTGTACATTGCCGAGGAATATGGCGGATTCGGCACGGATCACCTGGGCTTCACTCTGGCGATTGAAACGATGTCCAAATACTGTATCGGTGTTTCCGTCTCCTACGCAGCCAACGCCCTTGGTGCCGACCCGATCATCATCGGCGGCTCCGACGAGCAAAAAAAGAAATTCCTTTCCCCGCTGGCCACCGGCGAAAAATGGGCCGCCTTCGGCCTCACCGAAGCAAACGCCGGTTCCGACGCGGGCGGCATTCAAACCACCGCGGTGAAGAAGGGCGACAAGTATGTTCTCAACGGCACCAAGCAGTGGATCACCAACGGCGGCGAAGCCGACATCTACACCGTCTTCGCGGTCACCAACAAAGCCAAGGGCGCCCGCGGCGTCTCCTGCTTCATCGTTGAAAAGGACACCCCCGGATTTAGCTTCGGCAAGAAAGAGGACAAGCTCGGCATCCGTGCTTCATGCACCCGCGAACTGGTCTTCGAGGACTGCGAAGTCCCGGCTGAAAACATTATCGGTCGCGAAGGCATGGGCTTCCTGCTCGCCATGAAAACGTTCGACGTTTCCCGTCCTGGCATCGCCGCACAGGGCGTCGGCCTCGCACAGGGCGCGCTCGACGAGGCCGTCAAATACGCCAAGGTTCGCAAGCAGTTCGGCAAGCCGATCATTGCCAACCAGGGATTGATGTGGATGCTCGCAGAGATGTCCACCAAGGTCGAGACCGCGCGTGCGATCACCTATGCCGCCTGCCGCACCCTCGACGCCGGTGTGAAGGATGTCTCCAAGGTTTCCGCCATGTGCAAATACTATGCGGGCGATGTCGCCATGTCCGTCACCACCGATGCCGTCCAGGTACTCGGCGGCTACGGCTTCATGAAGGAATATCCGGTCGAAAAAATGATGCGCGATGCCAAGATTCTCCAGATCTACGAAGGCACCAACCAGATCCAGCGCGACATCGTAGGCAACTCCCTCGTCAAGGAATACGCCTCGATGTAGGCCATGTGGGGCAGACTTTCCAGTCTGCCCTGTGCCCCGAAGATTCGCATACGCGTCAACCTAAGCTATTTTGTAAACCATATACAAACCCACAAGTCGGTGTAGCGCGTGCTTCCCGTCTGCAGGCCATGTGAGTCACGTTCCACGTGCCAACGTGGTCACGTGAAGCGCGCTTTTCACAAGAATGTCCATTTTCAAGCTCTGCGGGCTCCATCGGAATGGAAGCCCGCGCTACATCTGGATTGGAAAGCCCGCTTCTTTTCGGAATTTCGCATGTTTTCGAAGGCCAACCCTCTTAGGTTGACGCGCATGCGAAGATTCGGGGCGCCACGCTGCAAGGCACGGGAAGTCCCTACGCCGCAAGCCCCTTCTTGCGTCGAGTGTGCCGCAGCATGACAAGTTGACGCAGGCGGTTGGGGTGGATGAGAATGACGAAGAGTCCGCCCAGAATGTTGCCGATGGTTACGGGAACAATGTTCTTGAGGATCATCGCGTACTCGGCCAGGGAGGCGCCCTTGGCGAGGAACCCAAGCGGGATGAGGTAGAGGTTGGCGATACAGTGCTCGAAACCACATGCCACGAAGGCTGTGATCGGCAGGATGCAGCAGAAGATCTTTGAGATCACATCCTTTGAGATCGTCGCCAGGATGATGGCGAGAATGACCAGGATATTGCAAAAGAAACCGCGAATGAGCGCCGGAACGAAGGGGATTGAAAGTTTGGCGTCCGCAATTCCGGCGGCAAGCCGTCCCAGTCCATTCAGGTTGTCGCTACTGTTGCACAGCAGCCCCGAGTGCCAGACCAATATCGCTGTCAACACGCATCCAAGGAGATTCCCCGAATAGACCGTTATCCAGTTTCGGTAGATCCTGCGAAAACGGAAGTGCCCGCCTATCGCCCCGACGATCATCACCAGATTGCCCGTGAACAACTCGGCGCCGGCAACGACCACGAGCACAAGCCCGACACTAAAGACTGCTCCGGCGACGATCTTGCCCATCCCCTGTTGCAGCGCAACCAGGAATACCTGCGCACCCAAGGCAATATAGAGGCCGGCCAGGACGCCGAGCAGGAGGAGTTGCCATATCTTGGTGTTGGCCTTCTTTATTCCCAGTGCGGAGATCGTATGCTGCATCTCTTTCGAACTCAGCTTGGGATCATAGGACGCTGTTTTTACCTGCGTATCGCTCTTTGGATGTTCGGTGCTCATGTTTTTCCTTTTTTTGGGCAGTTTAATCGGAAGAATCGTAAAAGTTGCGTACCTTGATTCGTGGCGCAGGCAAGATCAAGGTTTTTGACCACTGGTATTCCACCCCCTAAAAAAGATGCCGCGCAAGGAGGTAGAAGCCGACGTCGGGGGTGGCATCTGTTATCAACTGTTCCGATATGCCGAGGTCGAGAAGCACCTCGCCCGGCAGGTGCACGGTACCACCCGCCAGCAACTGGATGGAAGAACCCAATTGCTTGAGTTCGCTGTGGTAGAACGCCGAATGCATGTCCATCTGCAGCTTGAATTCGAGCCAATCCAGGGTTAGCCAATCCAAGGATACGCCGCCATATCCGGCAAAGTGGCGTTGTTGATCGCGCAGCACTTCTGCGTCTCCCATGTAGATCATGCCAAAGTGGGCGGCGAGCACCGTGTTTAGTCGTCCGAGTGTTTGGTAGTCGCTATAGGCCAGACCCACGGACAGATCCGTTCCGCCGCTTCCGAACAGGTATTTGGAATCGCCCGTGGGCAGTTTCAGCAACGACCGAAGTGCGAGATGCCGTTGGGCATGGAGCGACTCTTCAAACAATGGTATTGCCGCCGAAACCCGGATATCCCCTAGTCCAGAGTGCCCTTCCTCCATCAAATAGTCAGGATCCGTATCTTCACCAAGCTGATACTTAATTTGATTCTTTTCAAATTGCTCCTGCCGGTCATTGGGAAAGCCCATCATCTTATGGTAGTTGCGGATGATGGAATCCAGATAGCCGCCGCCGTGTTCGATGAACGGGACATCGACGCCGAGTTCCAGCTTGTCGGAAACGCCATACCGAAACCTAAAGTTGTATTGCGCCGTCTCGCCATCCCAGATGATGGACTCGCTTTCAATGGCATTGTTGGAAACGAAGTACAGAAACCCCGCGTCGAGCCTGCCTTTTGGTGTAATTGTTCCCGGCTCGGCCTTGGGCAGGCCGAATATCTGCACAAAGGGATTTTGGTTGGCAACATAGATCGGGCTGGCTTGCTCTGCATAGACCATGGAAACAGCGCTGATTATGATGATGCCGAACCATAATTTCCGCGAATCTGTTATCAATTTCCCCATGTACCATAGTTATCGAAAAAGAGGTCGCTCCGTCCAGAACCAAAGGGGTCGCAGAATCGAGTAGGGCAAAGCTGGGCGATCAAGTCCAGCTTTGTCCCTCTCCCAGAACCGTGCGTACGGACCTCGTACACGGCTCCTGCCTACTTTTATCCC
>JBDLHZ010000116.1:0-7643 GCA_039715135.1 Verrucomicrobiota bacterium | reverse complement strand
TCGATGATCTGTAGCGCGCCTTCGGCGCAGCCGATTACGCAGTCTCCGCATCCGGTGCAGAGGGCTTCGTCGATTTCGATAATCTTCCGTTTCATGTTGCACTCCCTTCGTGAATGGTTGAAGGCACATTGCCGGAAACCACGGAGGCATTCCTTGACCGGGGTCAAGAAACGCTTCTTTCTGGAATCCATCAACGAGCAATGTAGTGGCGGCTCTTAGAGCCGCTGGGCGTTTCTGAGAAACGCCGCTACAACGAATACGGCATTTCAACCGTTACATGCTCTAATAGCGGGAAACAAGGCTATTGATCCTGAAGCTGCCGAATGGCTTCGAAAACGCTGTAGAGCGCCATATCGTTTTTTTCGGCGATGGCTTTGATGGACCAGTCGGCTTGCGCCTCGATGCCGAGACGCCTCAATTCCTGAAGAGCGGCTCCCCTGTCGAGACCGTATTCTTCGCAAACGTCGGTAAAAGTACGACTGCCAAAGCGGAATGGCGGCCGATCGGGAAAGGGCTTTGTTTTTGGTTCGGAAACGTCTGTTTGGCCGTGGTTGTCCATGACGTGTTTCCGGCCTTGGCGATATCGCTGGATGGTATTGACCGGCGGAAGATTGAACAGCGTGCTGACCACGATCCAGAACGTGATCAGCGTGGCGATGGTGAAGCTAAGGGTGAAGACACGCAACTTCCTGTTCTTGTTTTTCAAGTAGAGGATAATCGGTTTCAGGTTCAGCACGACATGGATGATTCCGACCACGAGAAACAGAATGCCAAGATTGACGTGCAAGGCCTTCCACTCGCCTTTCTCCAATCCAAGCAACTGCCAGCGGCCGGAGTGCCGGCCAAACGGCGCGATATAGAGCACGATGCTGGTGATGATCATCAGGATGAACGACAGTAGCGCAGTCAGCGATGTGATTTTTCTTAGCGACATGGCGTTGACCCTTTCCTGTTTTCGAACGGCCAATCGCTATCCGGAAACGGGGGTTCCGTCCAGCGTGATGTCGAATTCGGGCGGGGTGAGAATGTGCTTTTTCACGGTGCAGAGGTTGGCTGTCCGCCAGATGGCCTTGCGGTATTTTTCCGGAAAGCCGTTGGGTAGCGCGACATCGATGGATATTTTCGGATAGCGCTTTTCTTCGGGGTCGAGTTCGGAATGGAGGTGCACGCCCAGCCCTTCCGTATCGAGGTTCCGCGTGGTGCAGAATTCGAGCACATAGATGCCGACGCAGGTGGCCATCGAGACGAAGAAGAGGTCGAAGGGTTCAGGCGCGGAGCCTTCGCCGCCGTTCTTGACGGACTGGTCTGTTTGAACGGTCCGCCCGCCATAATGCGCGTCCACTCGCTTTCCTCCGGGGAAGGTTACGGCAATGTCTTTTGCGGGAACGTTCATTCTTCACCTTCCGGGACGGAGAGACTCTCCAGCATTTTGTCGAGAACCCGCTCGTAGGCCTTCTGCGGCCGCTGGGCAACCATGCGTTCGACCTCCTTGCCGTTCTCGAAGAAAAGAACGGTGGGAATGGCATTGATGTCATACGAGTGCGTAAGCTGCGGCAGGAGATCGGTGTTGACCTTGCAGACGACGGCGCGCCTTTTGTAT
Source organism: Verrucomicrobiota bacterium (assembly GCA_039715135.1). GTDB lineage: Bacteria > Verrucomicrobiota > Kiritimatiellia > Kiritimatiellales > Pontiellaceae > Pontiella. The sequence goes on along the minus strand of JBDLHZ010000116.1, from coordinate 6,043 downwards.
TTTTCAGCCAGTTTTTCAATGACCGGGTCGAGCTCTTTGCATGGGGGGCAGTGGTCGGAGTAGAAGTCGACCAGGCAGGGCATGCCCGGTTGGCTTACATAGTGGAGAAAGGTCTCTTGGTTGGCGATATAGGCCAGTCCTTCGCCCGGAGCCGGCTGCATCCCTTCAGGGATGGGCGCCGGCCGGTTGCCGACGGCGGCGAACGTGAAGAGCGCTCCCAGCACGGCGCCGTAGATGGCGCCCCGGAAGGGGGTGGCCGTAAGCGGGCATCCACCCGAGGCGCATTTGCCGAAATGTCCGATCACGGCACCGAGACCGGCGCCGACGAGTATGCCGAGAATCATTTTCAAGATCATGGGAGGGCTCCTTGCCTAGCTCAGGTTGATCGCGAGTTCCACGGGGCAGCTCAGCGAGTTGGAGAGGGGACAGGTTTTTTCGGCCTGCACCACCGCCTTGTGCGCGGCATCGGCTTGGCCCGGGTCTTCCAGTTCAAGGGTGACTTCGACCACGATACGACTGAAAATCAGGCCGGTCGGACCCTTCTCAAGATGTCCGGCGGCCTTGCTCTTGTAGGAGCGGAACTGGATCTTTCCGCGGTTCAGGAAGAACAAGGCGGAGGCCATGATACAGGATTCCACCGCGGTGGTCAGCAGGTCCTCGGGGGTCCAGATGCCTTCGGGGCCGCCAAACTCCGGTGGGGTGGCCACTTCAAGGCCAGGTTTTCCGCTGCAGTTGGCTTCGCCGGTTTTCCCTTCTTTCCATTCTACCGATGTTTCGTAGGTCCACATGTCGCTTCTCCTTGTTTAATACACTGGAACCCTAACAGATAATTGGAAGCGGATAACGACCAATTTTCGCCAAGATTTGCGGCCTTCCGCTTCGCCTTAAACCTTCTCCCCGGAGTCGCGAACCATGGTTTCGGCTTCGGGGATCAACACGAGTTGCTGATCCGTCGCCATCATATAGGTTTTATAGCCGCCGGTCAGGTTGCGGCATTTGAAGCCGTGCTGGTTGAGGATCCGGCAGGCGAGGTAGCCGCGCAGGCCAACCTGGCAGAAAATCAGGTATTCCTTCTCCTTGGAAAGCTGGTTCAGATCGTCGCGCAGTTTTGGCAGCGGAATATTTTCCGCACCCGGAATGGTGCCTTTTTTCACTTCTCCTTCGTTACGGACATCGATCAGTTGCTGGTTATTGCCGGGATTCAGCGCCTCCTCGACGTGGAATATGCGGGCATCGCCCGAAAGAACGTTGCCAGCCACGAAACCGGCATAGTTGATGACATCCTTGGCCGAGCCGAAGGGCGGGGCGTAGGAAAGCTCCAGTTCGGAAAGATCTTCAACCGTGAGGCCATGCCGGATCGCAACAGCCATCACATCCATGCGCTTGTCGACCCCATCGGCGCCGACAGCCTGCGCACCGAGCACCTTCCCGGTTTCGGGATCGAAGAGCAGCTTGAAGCTGACCGGATGCGCTCCCGGATAATAGGACGCGTGACTGGCTGGATGTACATAGACCTTTTCGTAGGAAGTGCCCGTGCGTTTCGCCATCTTTTCGCTGAGGCCGGTCATGCCGATAGCCATGTTGAAGACCTTGCAGATCGAGGTGCCCTGCGTATCCTTGTAGACGCTGTCGCGGCCAAAAATGTTGTCCGCCGCAATGCGACCCTGGCGGTTGGCCGGGCCGGCCAATGGAACCAGCGCCGGTTGGCGGGTCGTGAAGTCGATGATTTCCACCGCATCGCCAACGGCATGGATGTGCTCGTCGGAGGTGCGCATATGGGCGTCAACCTTGATTCCTCCGGTTGTCCCGATCTCCAGACCGGCCTCGACGGCCAGCTTGGTTTCCGGCTTGACGCCGATCGCGAGAATCACGGCATCGACGGTCAGGCTGTTGCCGTCGCTCAGGAGCAGGGTTATGCCGCCGTCGGATTCCTTGAATTCGGTCACGGAGGTGCCCAGCCGCAGGTCGACACCGAACAGATGCAGTTCCTGATGCAAAGGGGTCGCCATTTCCGGGTCGGCCGGACCCATTACCTGGGGCATGAGTTCGATAAGGGAGGTTTCGATTCCCAGTTCCCGCAAGGCTTCCGCCACTTCGAGGCCGATGAATCCGCCGCCGATGACCGCTGCACTCCTCTTGCCGTCGAGCTGCTCGATGATCCGGTCCATGTCCTGCAGGTTGCGCAGACCCAGGACCTGCGGGTTGTCGATGCCGGGAATGGGGGGGCGTACCGCCGCGGCGCCGGGGCTGAGGATCAGCTTGTCATAGGACTCGGTGTATTCCTCGCCGGTCTGGAGGTTTTTCGCAACCACCACCTTCTTCTCCCGGTCGATCGCGACCACCTCTGTTTGTGTTCGCACGTCAAAGTTATACTTGGCCGTCATGAGCTCCGGCGTCGTGACCAGCAGCTTTTCCCGGTCGGCAATCGTGCCGCCAATGTGGTAGGGCAGGCCGCAGTTGGCAAACGAGATATCCGGCCCGCGCTCAAACAGGATGATTTCAGCGTTTTCGTCCAATCGCCGTGCCCGTGCCGCCGAGCTTGCGCCGCCGGCCACTCCGCCGACAATGAGTAGTTTTTTCACATTCATATTCGCGACCTTTCTAGTATCAATAATTATTTATATAATGAATTGCTAATGTATGACCCTATAAAATGGATTTCGTTCACTGTAGGTGCAGGACTTGTGCATCTTGGAGGGTTTCATTCCTTTGTGTGGGGGAATCTAGATCAATCCCGGAAGTTCAGGAATTGGCGAAGATGGGCGTGCATGCAGTCGAAAAGCTTCAGGAAGTCGCGGTTGCTGAGGCTGCAATATTTCTGAGTGCCATCCTTGCGGATTGCGACGAGCTTTTGCTGGCAAAGAATCTTCAGCTGCTGCGACATCATCGATTGGCTGCACCCCAGCTCTTCGTAGAGCTCGGTAACGGTCTTCTCGCCGCTGGCCAGCACCTCGATCACGCCCAGCCGAACGGGGTGGGCCATTGCCTTCAAAACATCCGCCGCAATATTTCTTTCTTCCGCAACCATGCATCCCTCCAAAGTCGAAGATTAGGTATTATTATATTTTTATATTTAGCCCAATTCAAATATTTAGGTTTTTGTTGGGACGCGATAGCTCAGAGCCTTCACGCTACAGGGGTGAAGCGGTTGCTACACGGTGGGCGGGATGCTTAGGGAAAAGCCTCCTTGCCGGTCTCCCGCCCGAAACCAGCACCCACACATAAGAACATTAGAATATTAACATTTAAACGTTTTAAAGACTAAAATTAGCGCTTGCGATGCGTTTTGGAAAGTGGTGTAAAGGGCGATCTGTATAACTGATTTGTGCAATTAACCAAAGGAGTAAGGGGATGAGAATACGTTTAACAGCAGTTGTAGTGGCTCTCGCGGCTGTCACCATGCAAATCCACGCCACGGAAGGCGTCAACCTGATCGGCGTTGGCCCGATCCAGCAGGGAACCGCCGGAGCCGGCGTCGCCTCCGCCAAGGATTCCACCTGGCTCATCCTCAACCCCGCCGGCTTAACCGACGTTGAAATGGGCATCGATTCCTCGCTCCAGGTCTTCGCGCCGGTGCGTACATTGGGCCCAATGGAAGACGACTCCATGTTTGTCATTCCGTCCATCAGCTCTTCTTTTGGATGCTGCCATGGGGAGAACGGATATATTGGCCTAGGTCTTTATGGCACCAGTGGAATGGGTGTGGACTATGCAGCCGGCATGACAGAGTTGTCTGTTGCCAAGATGACCGCGACCTATGCCTACAAGTTTGACGACAGCGGCCTCAGCGTCGGCGCTGGACCGATCCTTGTTCTTTCGCAGTTCCGGACCAGTCTCATAGGACCACCTTCAGATTGGGATACGGCGTTTGGCGCGGGTGCCATCATCGGTGTGAACCAGCGCCTTGATCGCTTGACCTTGGGGGCCAGCTACATGACCGAACAGTTCATGACGGAGTTTGATGACTATAGTCTCATGATGCCGGACTCGCTCAATCTCCCGCAGCAACTCACGCTCGGCGCGGCCTTTAATGTATCTGATAACGTGGAACTGGCACTCGACGGCCGTTGGTTGGGTTGGGGCCAGCTCGAGACCTTGGGCGACCAGTTTGGCTGGGATGACCAGCTCATTGTCAAGGCGGGTGTGACCTGGGGTGTAACCGATGCGTTGACCCTGCGTGGTGGCTTCTCCTACGGCGAGTCACCCATTGATGAAAGTGCGTCGCCAATGAATGCCTTTTTCCCGGCCATCATGGAAACCCATCTGGCCTGCGGCGCATCCTATGCATGGGAAAAATGGGCGGCACATGGTGCCTATATCCACGCACTGAAAAGCGAAATCGATGCTTGGGGTGTTGACATGTACCAAAACTCGCTGACCTTGGGTGTTACCTACACCTTTGACTAGCATCCAGTCATCTGGAACCGAAAAGGCCCCGCATTGCGACGGGGTCTTTTTTGCGCCTGAACGCTTTCCCCTGCGGGGTGAAGCGTTGCTACATCAGGACGTTTTCCTTCGTTACACTCGAGTGAAGCGTTGCTACACTGGTTTACACAATGCGGCAGTGTAGCCCCGCTTCACCGCCGCAGGCGGAAAGCGGATTTGGTAGCACCGCTTCACCCGGAGGGCCATGACCATCGGAAATGATAATTTCCCGAAGGGAAATAACGAGCAACGCAAGTGGTTCAAGCGGTCTAGTATCGAATGGGAATAATCTCCCCTTGGAATGGCCAACCCTCAGGCCGCTCAACCAACCCCGCCCGCACCGGGTTCCTCCAAACATAATCCCACTTTTCGGAATAGCTTTCGCTATGCCGAAGCAGATGGTCGAAGAAGCCGGGCTGCCAATGCGGCAGTGGTTTCTGAATCGCGGGCGAGAGTGCGCGTTTTATCATCCGAACCGTTGTTTCAAGCGTATGTTGCGGCGCCATGCGGATGAAGCAATGGATGTGGTCGGGCATGATCACGTAGCGGCCGATTGCAATGCCGCGCGGTTCCGCCTGCTCGGCATACTTGCGGAATTTTTCGTGAACAGCAGCGTTGGCCAGAATAGGTTTCCGGTCGGCGGTGCAAAAGGTCACGAAATAGATGGGTGCGTCGTAGGATTGAAAGATCTGGAAGAGGCGGTGTGGTTTGTTCGGGTGGTTGCTCATCCACAAAGCATCACATGGTCTTGAGATGAATGCAATAAAACGTTTCCCTCTGGAACGCTTTCCCTCCCGTTGGTTCCTCCTTCGCCAAGGCTACGGCGGGACAAGCGGGTGAAGCGTTGCTACACTCATGGTGGGCTGAAAGACTAGTTGGTGTAGCCCCGCTTCACCCGAAGGGAAAGCGGGTTCAGTGGAGCGGCTACACGCCGTAGGCTTTCGCAAGCGTATCGGAGATATCGTTGACCTTCACGGAACCCTTGGCGGCCTTGCGGAGGCCGACGAGGCAAATCGGGCACATGGTGGCGACGTTGCCGCCGGCTTCCTTGAGCTGCTCGGCGCGGTTACCCGCAATGCGGTGCGATTCGGCGGGGAAGAGCGATTCCAGCGGGCCACCGCAGCAGTGGGTATTCTTGCCGCAAAGCCTAGGCTCGTTCATCTTCACGCCGGCCTTGTCGAGCAGTTCGCGCGGCTGGTCGACCACGTTTTCGTTGCGGGCGTAGACGCAGGAGTCGTGCAGGGTCAGTTTGTCGCCGAGCTGCTCCACCGGCTCCATGCCGCTTTCGGCAAGCACTTCGAGGTAGCTTTTCACTTCCACATCAAAGCCGTCTACAAACTGCGGATAGGCGGTGCGCAGGGTGTGGGTGGTGTGCGGATCAACCGTAATCACCTTGGTTACGCCGTGCTTCTTGAAGAGGTCGCAGACGCGCTGGGCGTGCTTGGCGAACGATCCGTCGATGCCTTCGTCGTAGACCAGCGCACCGGAATACATCTCTTCTCCGTAGAGGTAGCCGAATTCGACGCCGGCTTTTTTCAGGAGCAGGGCAATGTTGCGCAGCATGCGGTCGTAGTCCTTTTGCTCGGCCTTCGAGGCGAGCAGGCCCATGAAGAAGGTC
>JBDLHZ010000115.1:0-7663 GCA_039715135.1 Verrucomicrobiota bacterium | reverse complement strand
CTTCTTTGGCCGTAGCCAGTTGTCGCAGTTCATGGATCAGACCAACCCGCTTTCCGAGCTTACGCACAAGCGCCGTCTTTCCGCACTCGGTCCGGGCGGTTTGAACCGCGACCGTGCCGGTTTCGAGGTTCGCGACGTGCATAGTTCGCACTACGGGCGCATCTGCCCGATCGAAACGCCCGAGGGACCGAACATTGGTTTGATCTCCTCGCTCTCCACCTTTGCGAAGGTCAATGAGTATGGCTTTATCGTGACGCCCTACCTCAAGGTTTCCAAAGGCAAGGTCTCCAAGCATCTTGACTGGCTGACCGCCGACGAGGAGGAGCGCTATGTGATTGCGCAGGCCAACGCCGAGCTCGACGACAAAGGCTGTTTTGTCCACGACCGGATCATGGTGCGTGTTCTGGGCGACTTCCGCGAAACACCGCCGGAAGAGGTTCAGTACATGGATGTCTCGCCGAAGCAGGTGGTCTCCATTGCCGCCGGCTTGATTCCTTTCCTCGAGCACGACGATGCCAACCGCGCACTCATGGGCTCGAACATGCAACGCCAGGCTGTTCCGCTGATGAAGGCGGAACGCCCGTTTGTTGGAACCGGAATCGAAGGCCGCTTGGCCCGCGACTCCCGCGTCCTGATCACGGCCAATGCCGCCGGCAAGGTGGCCTATGCCTCCGCCGATCGCATCGTGGTTTCCAAAGACGGTAAAATGCCGGTGAAGAAAACACCGGACAGCGAAGCCCAGACGTACGATCTGCGCAAGTTCATGCGTTCCAACGCCGGAACCTGCCTGAACCAGCGCCCGCTGGTGAAAATCGGCCAAAAGGTCGCCGAAGGCGATGTGCTTGCCGACGGCTCCGGCACGGACCAAGGCGAACTGGCACTTGGCCGCAATGTGACCGTGGCTTTCATGCCGTGGAGCGGATACAACTTCGAGGATGCCATCCTGATCAACCAGAAGCTGGTGCGCGAGGATGTCTACACCTCGATCCACATCGAGGAGTTCGAGTGCGGTGCCCGCGATACGAAGCTTGGTCCGGAGGAAATCACGCGCGACATTCCAAACGTCGGGGAAGAGGCTCTCAAAAACCTTTCCCACGACGGTATCATCGAGATCGGCGCGGAAGTCAAGCCGGGCGATATTCTCGTCGGCAAGATTACGCCGAAGAGCGAAACCGAGCTTGCGCCGGAAGAGCGCCTGCTGCGCGCGATCTTTGGCGAAAAGGCCGCCGATGTCCGCGATACGTCGCTCAAGGCGCCGTCCGGAACACACGGCATCGTGATGGATGTGAAAATGTCCTCCAAGGATACCTCCGTGGCACAGGACACGCCGTCCGATGTAAAGAAGCTGAAGAGCGAAATCAACGAGCGGCACGAGAATGTGGTTGCCCAGCTCACCGAGGACCTCACCGAGGCGCTTTCCAACATTCTGCTGGGCGAAAAGATTCCGCTGGATGTCATGAACATGGAGTCCAGCGATGTCATCATCCCGGCCAACCGCAAGATCACCAAGACGCTGTTGCGCAAGCTGGCGGCGAACTACGAGCACGTGGAGATCGATCCGAGCCCGATCCGCATCAAGATCATGGGCATCATCGACGACTACCGCAACAAGTTCGTCGAAGCCAAGACGGACATGAGCCGTTCACTCGACCGCGCAGGAAGCGGCGAGGATTTGGATGCCGGCATCGTCAAGTCGGTGAAGGTGTATATTGCCGAGAAGAAAAAGCTGTCTGTTGGCGATAAAATGGCGGGCCGCCACGGTAACAAGGGGGTTATTTCCCGGATCGTTGCCGAGGAGGACATGCCGTTCCTTCCGGACGGAACACCGGTCGACATCGTGCTGAACCCGCTGGGCGTGCCTTCGCGCATGAACGTGGGGCAGGTGCTCGAAACCCATCTCGGATGGGCGTGCAAGCACCTCGGCATGTATGCGGCAACGCCGATTTTCGACGGTATTTCCGAACAGCAGATCCGCGATATGCTTTCCGAGGCCGGCTTGCCGGACGACGGCAAGACCGTTTTGTACGACGGGCGGACCGGCGACGAGTTTGAACAGCGCGTCGTGGTTGGTACGATCTACATGCTCAAGCTGCACCACCTCGTTAGCGAAAAGATCCATGCCCGCGCGGTGGGGCCGTACTCCCTCGTCACCCAGCAACCGCTCGGCGGCAAGGCCCAGTATGGTGGCCAGCGTTTCGGGGAGATGGAGGTATGGGCGCTCGAAGCCTATGGCGCGGCCCATGCGCTGCAGGAAATCCTGACGGTGAAGTCCGACGACATTGCCGGGCGTACCCGCATGTACGAGGCGATCGTCAAAGGCGAAAACGTCCTCGATTCCGGATGCCCGGAGTCGTTCAACGTGCTGATCAAGGAACTTCAGGGATTGGGCCTGAACTTCCAGGTCAAGAACGAAGAAGGCGACGCCATTCTATAATTTTTGATTTTAGATTTATGATTGATGATTTGTTCGGAGCGAAGGTGGAAGTTCCATAAATCGACAATCATCAATCGGCAATATATCAGGAGGAACACCGGTGGAAAAAAAATCAAGCAGTGCCGCGGAAATTTTTGGAATGAAGCGCGAGGATCTTGGCGACTACGCGAGCATCACGCTGGCTTCGCCCGAATCGATCCGTTCGTGGAGCCATGGCGAGGTCAAGAATCCGGAAACGATCAACTATAGGACATTCAAGCCCGAGAAGGGCGGACTGTTCTGCGAGCGTATCTTCGGCCCGACCAAGGACTGGGAATGCTCGTGCGGGAAATACAAGCGCATCAAGCACAAGGGCGTGATCTGCGATCGTTGCGGCGTGGAGGTTACCCTCTCGCGCGTCCGCCGCGAGCGTCTGGCGCACATCGAACTGGCTGTGCCGGTTTCGCACATCTGGTTTTTCAAGGCGACGCCGAGCCGGATGGGTTTGATTCTCGACATGACCATGCGCAACCTCGAGCGCGTGCTCTACTACGACAACTACATTGTCGTCGATCCCGGCGATACCCCGCTGAAGGAAAAGCAGCTGCTTTCCGAAGAGGAATACCGCGAAGCGCTCGACAACTATGGACTCGACAGCTTTATCGCCAAGATTGGCGCGGAAGCCGTTCGCGACCTGCTTTGCAAAATCGATCTTGTGGAGACCCTCCAGAACCTGGAGGCAGCGATGATGAACACGCGCTCCAAGCAAACCCGCAAGAAGCTCGTCAACCAGATGAAGGTGATGGAGGGGTTCGTCAAGAGCAACTCCCGCCCCGAGTGGATCGTCATGGAAGTGCTCCCGGTCATTCCGCCGGATCTGCGCCCGCTCGTGCCGCTCGAAGGCGGACGTTTCGCGACTTCCGACCTCAACGATCTCTATCGCCGCGTGATCAACCGCAACAACCGCCTGCGCACATTGCTCGCGCTGAAAACGCCTGAAGTGATCATCCGCAACGAAAAGCGCATGCTCCAGCAGTCGGTCGACGCACTGTTCGACAACGGCCGCCACGGCCGCGCCGTCACCGGTCCGGGCAACCGTCCGTTGAAATCCCTGAGCGACATGCTCAAGGGCAAGCAGGGTCGTTTTCGCCAAAACCTGCTCGGCAAGCGCGTCGACTATTCGGGCCGTTCCGTAATCGTGGTGGGCCCGACCCTCAAGCTTAACCAATGCGGCCTGCCGAAGAAGATGGCACTCGTTTTGTTCGAGCCGTTCATCATCCGCAAGCTCAAGGAGCGCGGCATCGTGCATACCGTGCGCAGCGCGAAAAAGATGATCGAGCGCGAGGTGGACGAGGTGTGGGACATCCTCGACGAGGTGACCAGCGGCCACACGGTCATGCTCAACCGCGCGCCGACCTTGCACCGTCTTTCCATCCAATCCTTCGAGCCGATCCTGATCGAAGGCGAGGCCATCCAGCTGCATCCGCTCGTGTGTACGGCCTACAACGCCGACTTCGACGGCGACCAGATGGCGGTCCACGTGCCGCTGTCCATCGAGGCCCAGGTGGAATCGAAGACCCTGATGCTCGCAACCAACAATATTTTCTCGCCTTCGAGCGGCAAGCCGGTAACCACCCCGACGCAGGACATGGCGTTGGGATGCTACTACATGACTTCCGATTCGCAGGAATACCTGATGAAGCGCAAGAAGGGCCTCAAGAAGGCCGATGAGCATCTGCACATCATGGGCGACCTGAGCGAAGTGCACACCGCCTACGACGAAGGGGTGGTCAATGTGCACGATCGGGTTCGCTACCGCAATCCGGACTACCAGCGCGAAACGCGCAACGGCGACAAGGACCGTTCGACCATCATCACCACGATTGGCCGTATCTTCTTCAATGAAGTGTGGCCGGCCGACCTCGGTTTCGTGAACAAGACCGCCACCAAGAAGGTGGTCGGCACCATGATCGAGCAGTGCTACGAAATCGCGGGGCACAACGAAACGGTCAAGGTGCTTGACCGCCTCAAGGACCTCGGATACGAACACGCCACGCTCTCCGGCATGTCCATTGGATTGAGCGACATGATCATCCCGCAGGAAAAAGGCGGCATGGTTGGATCCGCCCGCAAGGATATCGAAGGCGTCGAGGCCAAGTACAAGAAGGGTCTCATCACCGAGGGCGAGCGCTACAACATGATCATCGATATCTGGACGGACACCAACGACCAGTTGACGAACCGCCTGTTCGATGCGCTTGAAAAGAACGACGACCCGCTCAACCAGCAGTCCGTCGACGAGTTGAATCCCGTCTACGTGATGGTCGATTCCGGTGCGCGCGGCAGCCGCCAGCAGATTCGCCAGCTGGCCGGCATGCGCGGCCTGATGGCCAAGCCATCCGGCGAGATTATCGAACGGCCGATTCTTTCGAACTTCCGCGAAGGCCTCTCCGTACTTGAGTATTTCATCAGTACGCACGGCGCCCGCAAAGGTCTGGCCGATACGGCGCTTAAGACGGCGGACTCCGGGTATCTGACCCGCAAGCTGGTGGATGTTTCCCACGACATCATTGTTTCCGAGGAGGACTGCCACACCCTCAATGGCATCGAAGTCAGCGCCATCACCGAGGGCGACGACGAACTTGTATCGCTTTCCCAGCGCATTATTGGCCGTACCGCGGCCGAGGACGTCTGCAACCCGCACACGCTTGAGGTGCTTGTGGGTGCCGGGGAGCTGATCGATAAATACTCCGCCCGGAAGGTCGAGAGCGCCGGCGTTGAAACCCTCGTGATCCGCAGTGTGCTGACCTGCGAGTCCCGCCGCGGAATCTGCGCAAACTGCTACGGCAAGAATCTGGCGACCGGCCAGAAGGCCGAACTCGGCCAGCCTGTCGGCATCATCGCGGCCCAGTCGATCGGCGAGCCGGGCACGCAGCTGACCATGCGTACCTTCCATATCGGTGGTACCGCAAGCTCCGTCTTTAAGCAGCCGAAGGTCACTGCAAAGTCGTCCGGTATCTTGAAGTACGAAAACATCCGTTCGGTGAAGGTCGACGACCAGAACATTGTATTGAACAAAAACGGAAACGTTCTTGTGCTCGACGACGATGGCCGCGAACTGGAGCGCTACGCCATGGTGATCGGTGCCCTTGTTGCCGTCGACGACGGCGGCGAAGTGAAGGCCGGTCAAACCTTTGTCGAATGGGATCCATACTCCGTTCCGATTCTTTCCGAGCACAACGGCGTGGTCGAGTTCCATGACTTCATCGAGGGTGTGACGGTCCAGAAGGGCGTCGACGAGGCGACCGGCGTGGAAGGTCTGGTAGTGATGGAGCACAAGGAAGACCTGCACCCGCAGATCGTGATCCGCGACAAGAAGGATAAGGACAAGGTCGGCTACTACTCGATTCCGGCCGGTGCCCAGGTCATGATCAAGGAGAAGGAAAAGATCGGTGCCGGCTTCACCCTTGCCCGTACGCCGCGCAAGACGGTTCGTACGAAGGATATTACCGGCGGTCTCCCGCGCGTGGCCGAGCTCGTCGAGGCCCGTACGCCGAAGGAAGCCGCCGAGATCGCCAAGATTGAAGGCATCGTTGAACTTGGCGGCATCGCCAAGGGCAAGCGCAAGCTCATTGTCCGCGACACCGTCACCCAGGCGGAGGAGGAACACCTCATCCCGATGAACAAGCACGTGATCGTGTTCCCGGGCGACTTCGTCCACAAGGGCCAGCAGTTGACCGAGGGGCCGATCGTTCCGCAGGAACTGCTCGAAGTCTGCGGGCCGCAGGATCTGCAGGAATACCTCGTGAACGAGGTGCAGGCCGTCTATCGCCTCCAGGGCGTGGAGATCAACGACAAGCACATCGAGGTGATCGTTCGCCAGATGCTGCGCAAGGTCAAGATCACCGACCCGGGCGACACCGAATTCCTTTGGGGCGAGCAGGTCGAAAAGCAGAGCTTCCAGGAAACCAACCAGAAGGCCGTTGCCGAAGGCCGCCGTCCGGCGGAAGCCTCCCCGGTGCTGCTGGGCATCACCAAGGCCGCGCTCGAAACCGAATCGTTCATCTCGGCCGCGTCGTTCCAGGATACCACCCGTGTCCTGACCAAGGCCGCCACGCTCGGCATGGTCGACCAGCTTCGCGGCTTCAAGGAAAACGTCATCATGGGCCGCTTGATCCCGGCCGGCAGCGGATTCCCGATGTACAAGGACATCAAGCCCGTCAAGCTCGGCGAGGAAATCTCCGTCGAAGACCTTCTCGGCGGCGACCCCCTCGGCCTCGAGGAAAACGCCTAGAGCCAAGATGCCTGCAAGCAACCACTGCCCGGTCAACGGATTCCGGACAGGTGGCTATACGGCGAGCAATCCGGCCAGACTCGTCATGGGCAGGACACGGGCGCGGTGTTTCGCCATCTCGTAGTCTTTCCGGCCCATATGTACTTGGTAGAACTTCGGAATGTTGGTGCGCTGGGCGAAGTAGGCGATGTTGCGGCTGAGATCGCGTTCGCCGGTTTTGCATTCCACGGCGAACTCGGGCCGGTTGTTGCGCACTACGACGAAGTCCAATTCACGGCGTTGTGAATCGCGTAGAAACCGCAACTCCATCCGGTCGCCTTCCTGGTCTTCGATGCGGTGGCAGTATTTCAACAGGTTCGATGCCACCAGGTTTTCAAAGCGGGTTGCCTCGTTCTCGCAAAGCGACCAGTCCCACATGTACAGCTTCTTCTCCTTCCGTGCGGCGCGCAGTTTCGGCAGCCCATGCGGTTGGATGCGGAAGCAGTAGTACAGGTTTTCCAGAATGGTAATCCAGTGATCGGCCGTTTCGAACGCGACACCCAGATCCCCCCTGAGATTATTGACCGACAAGGGGGAACCCACCCGATCCGGCAACACGCTCGCCAGCAAGTCCAATTGCGATATTTCCCTGACCTGCTCCAGATTCGCCAGATCGTCTTGAATCACCCGGCTGCGGCGCTCCCGCTGCCACCGTTAGCCTGCGGCGATAAAAGCTATAGCGAAACAGGGGGCGAAACAGGGGGGGCAATATTAGGTGTTTTTTATCTGGCATCTTCCGGTGAACTCTCTATTGTACGTCCTTTTCTCCGAAGTTCGTGTGGACCCAGCCGTCGCTAATAGCTATGGCGGGCACGGGTGTGGCGCAAGCATTGATCGCCGCGAGAAGCGCGAAGGACGGAATAAACTGAATAAAAGTGGAATCTTTCGCTTGCGATACGTGTAGGGGATAACTACTC
>JBDLHZ010000114.1:0-7716 GCA_039715135.1 Verrucomicrobiota bacterium | reverse complement strand
AAGCATTTTGACAAAACCGGACGGAGGGTGGAACCGCCCCGTCCAACAACGACGCTGCATTAGAGCATTGAATAAGGGCTATACTATTTCCAGGCGCAACTGTTTTCCCAGTGCCTGCGCAAACCGTTCAAGGGTTGAAAGCTTGATGTCTTCAGCATGATTTTCGATTCTGGAAATTGCTGTTTTCTTAGTGTGAAGCTTGCAGGCAAGCTGTTCTTGGGTAAGACCAACTCGCTCTCTTTCCTGCTTAAGGAGAACGCCAATTTTGAATTGCTCATAACCAACATCGAAATCCTTGGCAAACTCAGGATCTGTTGCTTTTCTTTTTTCAATATATTTTTGTAGATCGCTCATTTTTTCCTCCGGAAATAGTCCTTTTTTCGCTCTTCCGCTATTTCAATTGCCTGCTTTGGAATTTTCTGTGTTTTCTTCTGAAACGCATGGGAAATCACAACCAATTTGACTCCATCAAAGAATCCGAGTAATCGGAAAATATTTGAGCCAGAAGCAACACGAACCTCCCAGAGGTCTTTTGTGCTGGTCATCTTTTTGAAATATTTTGATGGTACAATCTTTTGTTCTTCAACCAGCTGTAATGTCCACGCGACTTTCTTGGCTTGTTTCCCGTCCAGTTTGTCGAGAAACCGCTGGATGGGCTTTCGGCCCTCCGGTGATTCATAAAACAGTATTTCTCTGAACATGAGAGGAGGTTAACGCGCGAGTTAACACAGCGCAAGCGGAATTAATTTTATTTTCTGCGGCAGCGAACCATTCTCAATCCCGCATTGACTACCTTCCTGTTATCAGAACGAGGAAATGAAATGAATTACTCCACCGTAAATTATACTTTTCGAAGTATTTGCAACGAATTGGAGTGGTCGAAAGCTGATGTTCAACGGCATCCACAATTATATGATTTCCGGCATACTTTCGCATGCCGTCGACTGCTGCAGTGGTATCGCGAGGGAGTAGATTTTGATCCGCTCGCGCGGATTTCGTCTCGGAGAGCTTCGTAGATGAGCGAGAGCCACTGGGCGATGAGGGACATCCACCCGCCCATCGTCTTGCGGCTGATCTCAACGCCGAAAAGCTGCTTGAAGATCTGCTCCTGCCTGTTGCTTTCATTCGTATCCATGCCCGATACGCTATCAGGTTTTTTGTGGCCTGCCTATGGGGTCACCGAAAAGACGCATACGGTTATTTTCGCGGGGCGGTGGTTCGGTACTGCCGGGGGGTCACACCAGTCAGTTTCTTGAACACATGGGAAAAATACTGGCTGGATTCAAAACCAACCTGAAGTGCAATGTCCGTGATGGTTTGGTCGGTGTTCTGCAGGAATTCCTTGGCCCTGTTGATCCGGTAGCGTTGAAGATAGTGGTTCGGGGTGAATCCGATTTCACGCTTGAAGCGCTTCTTGAACCAAGTCTCATCGTATCCCATATGTTCGGCCATATCGCGAATCTGAATCGACTCTTCGTAGTGGTTTTCAATATAGGCCTGGATGGCCTGCGAGAAGAACGTATCCGGTGGTGGTTCCAATCCGCGTATGCAGGCAAGGGTTTCTATCAGGATATTGCATATTAGGGTTCGCATGGCCAACGGGGAAAAAGGATCGTTCTCCTGCTCCTTTTTCGCAATCAAAGAAACAAAATGATCAAGGATGTCGCGGAGGTGTGCGGAGGTGGTATGAACACCTGGGCCCGCTGCGCTGAGGGATTGGAAGATGGTTTGATATTCCTCTAGTGTGATGGTCGTGTTGCGCACCGCCTTCTGCGAAGGCGGGGAGAACAGAAGCCAGGCGGTCGTATGCGGTTCAAAGTTATCGGAACTGGGACAATGTGCGATTCCTGGAGGGAGACTGTAGAAAGTCCCGCCGGGGGATGTTAAAACCTCCCCGCTCTCCAGTAGAACGGTCGAGGCCGAGCCTTCCAGGAAATAGACGAACAGGTTGCCTTCGAATGTATGGGGTTCGTGCCAATAGGCGGATGGCGATACCCGATAGCCTGCATTTATGATAAGCGGCATGTCGATTTCGGCCGCTAAAATATCGTGATAAACCGTCGGGCGATCCTCGGCATGTAGACTGCCTGCCTGTTCTTCGGATATGTTCCTTGCCATGGCTCCCTCCTTGGCCTGACGTCTTACACGATTTCTCAACTACAGTAGATATGAAAACGGTTTTCTGTTGAATCGTTGCTACGGTACTGTTGCAGGGTCGTTGCTCCATGGAAGGAGACCCAAATCAGTCAGATGCTGTCGTATCTGTGCACGTTCGGGTTCGTTGAAGCGATGGAAGGGTTCGGCCATGAAGTCGCTGCAGATCCCCATGCAGGAGAGCGAGCATTTGACACCCTTCAGAAAGCTCGATCCATAGCGGCCGATGCTGTATATGCCGGAGCTGATCTGCATGATCTTTTTGTGAAGCACGGCTACGCGTTCCAAATCCTTTTTTACGGCGGCATGGTATAGATCGACATATAGTGTCGGGTGGATGTTTGCGCCGCCGCTGACTCCGCCATGCCCGCCCAGAAGGAGGGTTTCGCCCAGCAGTTCCTCTGGTCCCACCAGCAATGAAAAATCGGGCCTGTCTGAGAAGAGTTCCTGTAGGCGGTGGAAATAGATCATGTTGGCGGAACTGTCCTTAAGCCCGATCACGCCCGGAATCTCTGCGGTCTGCCGGACGGTATCCGGTTCAAAGACCAGTTTGGTGTGGCTCGGCATGTTGTAGAGAAACACCGGTAGCGGCAGTTCTGGTACGAGATGCTGAAGGTATTCTAAAAGTTCTGCCTGGCCGGCGGGGAAATAATAGGGCGGTGCAATGACAACGGCGGATGCTCCTGCCTCTGCCGCCTGCTTCGCCATGTTCACCGATTCGACAAAGGAGGTGTCTGTGATGCCGACGAGAACCGGCACCCTGTCGCCTACCTGCTGGCAGGCGCGGTCGATCAGTTCGTGCCGCAGCCGATATCCCAGCCCCGGTGCCTCTCCGGTTGTGCCTAGCAGAAACAGGCCGTGTACGCCGCCGCCGAGGATATGCTCGATCAGGTGTTCCATTCCCTCGATGTCGAGCGAGTCGCGCTCGAGCAGGGGGGTGACCATGGGCGGTATGATTCCGCATAAGGGGGAGGATAATGTTTGATTGTTCATGATGTTTTTAGTTCCAGGGTTTCAATAGTTTTCGGAATTCCGGCACCCGATGAAAGGTGATCAGGTTGCTGTTGTGGGCACTGACTGAATCTTCGTCGCCGCTGCGGGAGAGAATCAGCAGATCATCGCCATCGAATGCCATCGACGCATAGTTTCGGGCCTGGCACGGGGTTTTTCCCGCTGACAGCACGCACACCTGTTGCCAGTCTACAAGGTTGTGCGAGACAAACAGTCCGAGGTAGCGCCGTTCGTTGCTGGGCAGGTTGTAGCGGTCTTCCGGAAGAAGCTCCGGGCGGGTCATGGAATCGTTTGCAATGTTGGCTGCCATGAAATAGCGGGCGGACAGCGGATCATAGAGAATGTGGAACTTGTTGTGTCCTCCCGGCACGGGAAGAAACACGCAGCGTTGCCCGGATGGCGCTTTCTGCCAGGTTACCTCGATCGATCCATCATCCCGCTCATGCGCAACACACAGACAGGCGATGTTGGGCAGGCCGCCCGCATGGCACCGGAGCAGAATATGGAACGTTCTGTCCTCCGGATCGAACCAGCAGTGATCCGGATCATTAATCTGCATGATATTGCCTTCCAGCCATCCAGCGGGTGCGTTGTGGCGGGGATCCCCGGGGTTCCCCGGATCCATGTCGCCGACGGGGAAGAAGGGGATGCCCAATCCATCCGGTGTAGGAAAATGGTCTTGAAACCGCAGGTCGTCGTTTGAAATCGTCCAGCTTCCCGGAACAAGCAGGTCGGCGTCCTGCGGCGCGGACAAGACGGCCGGAGCCATCCATCCGACCGGCCACTCGCACTCCACGGCAGGGGAATGCTGTCTTTCCATAACTAGATAGATCCGGTTGTTGGCATGCAAGACATTGGTCGGTGCCGCGTGCCAGTCCTGGCCGCATGTCAGCCAGGATGCATCCGACCAGCTCTGTGCATTGTCCGTGGATCGCATGATCCCGATGTCGCCCGAATCATGGCTGCCTCCGCCGTGCCCGAGGAGATACAAGGCCTCTCGCGTAGCAATCAGTCTTGCATGTACCAGAGGCGATTCGTCTCGCTGTTGCCAGGTTGCGCCCTTGTCGTCGGAGGTGAAAATCAGGCCGGGATTGGGGGAATCGGCCATGATGCCGCCGCGGTCCAGGGTGGCCACCAACCTGCCGGTCGACAAAACCACCAGGCTGGGACTAAACGCAGGAATCGTCTCCGGCGAGGGCGATTTGTAGACCACCGTATAGTTGTCAGCAATTGCAATGTCGTTCATTTAAGATCCTCGTATTCGTGGGCGATAGCCACGGCTTGCGATTTGACGAGCCGTTCGATCCAAGCGTCATCCACCAGCCCTTTGAAATGGGACAGTAGCTCCTTGCCTGCCTTTTCAATCCGGTTCTGATGGATTTTGATGCCGGCCAAAAGCGGTTTTGCGTGTCCGCTTTCGCAACGGGTGGGATCCTCTTCAAGGTTGGCCAGATAGTGGCGAAAGCCACGAACCGCTTCCCATGCGGCATTGCAGGTGGCTTCAAAGTGTGCCATGGCATCGCGCCGTTCCTTGAAGCTGTCGCGTTCGCCGCCGAATGCGTCAAGTGCTTCCGCACACGCCTCCAGCCCGCCGCTGTGCGGTTTGCCGTCGTGCAGGATGATTCCCGTCTGGAGGATGAGGTCGAGGCAGACATCCAGCGGGGCATATTGGGGCGTTGAGCTGGAATTGCGGCTCCAGCCTGTGGCGCAAACCCCCTTCATCTTGAATTCGTCGGCGGCGCGAACCCAGCCCAGTATGTTGGCTTCCCGCTCGTCGGCCGGCGGAAGATTGTCGCCGCCGCTTTCGCCGCATTTGAATGCGCCGGCACCCCATAGCGCCCCATGGGCTGTGGCCATGCGCTTGACAACATCAATGCTGTAGTGTCCCTGCGTGTTGTACGGGGTCTCCTGATAACCCCATATCATCAGGTCGGCCTTGGCGCTCAGTCGAGTCAGCGCCTCCTCTGGCCACTCTATCATCATGTCGTGCCAGAGAATCGGTCGAATGCCCTTTTTGATCAGGTGATCCAGCAATGGTTCGATATGTTTCAGATAGAGTGCAGCCTTTCCATGCTCTTCGATGTAGGCCTTCGTGTCGGGGTGGGTGCCGAACAACATGGCCTCATCGCCACCGATGTGGAAGAAGCGGGGGGTGGGCGTCGTCGGTTCCAGTACATCGTCTATCATGGAACGCACCAGATCTATCGCTCCGGGAGCCAGCGGATTGAGGCCATCGGTGCGATCCGGAACCTCGCGCAACTTGGCGTAATCATCGATTTGGAGTGGGATTTCCATGTGTCCCAGGCATTGCACCAATGGGATCACGTTGATGCCCAGTTCTGCGGCATGCGCGTGGAATGCCGCTATGGTTTCCTCGGAATAGCAGGTTTCGCCCCGGAATCTGCGATCCGTCTTCCAGGGGAATGTGTCTTCCCATTCAACCAGTACCGCGTTGTACCGAGCCAGTTTGAAGAGATCGAGCAGTCGGATCAAACGCGTTGGTGTCGGCGGCAGTCCCTTCAGGTCAAGGTGTACGGCTCGAATTCCTATTACAGGTTCGGTGGTGTTGAAAAGCGGTTTTGCATTCATGGAGGGTGGCCTTTCCCAATTAGTCGCCGTGATAAATAAACGTTTATTGTTGTGTGTGCAAGAACAATGCTCATCAATTAATATTGAGTTATACAGATAGTGTTATCGCGATAGGATTTTCTTCTTGATATTAAGATAAACGATAAACTAACCTGCTTGCATTGTTTTGATGGGAATGTGTGGAGAAGGGCGGAAAGCATGAAGGTGGTTCGATCTAATGGAGGTGGTCAAGGGGTTACGTTGGCCACATTGGCGCAACGGCTGGAGGTCAGCACCACGACGGTCAGCAAGGCGCTACGTGGTTTGCCGGGGATTGGGCCAGAGACGGTGCGGAAGGTCAACGACTTGGCCCGGGAGTTGAACTATCGCCCGAACATGTTTGCGCGCGGTCTGAAGATGTCGACCAGCACGGAGATCGGCGTATTGGTCACCGGCGATATCATCAACCCCTGGTATGCTCAGATGGTGAGCCAGCTTGAGGAGGAGCTTGGGCGGAAGGGTTATACCGTGACCTTGGGGCTGGGCAAGGACGACACGGCTAAGGAACAACGCTGTCTGGATGCATTTCAGGGCCGGCAGGTCGCAGGTGTCGTTGCCGGGCCGATCTTCCATCAACGCGATCTCCAGCCACTCTGGGAATTCTGCCAGAATGGTTCGCCTATGGTGTTGTTCAGTTGTCTGGATGAGATGCCGGTAAGCTATGTGGGGATTGATCATGTTGAGGGGACCAAAAAAGCGATAGATCATCTGGTCGAGCATGGTCGTCGCAGAATCGGATATCTGTGCTGCGTGGATCTAACTATGCGTGAGCCGACCAGAACCCGCAGGGAAGGTTTTGAAGAGGGGCTGTTTAATCACGATCTGCCTCTTGTCGGCAAGGATATAATTCCCGGACAGGCGACAGCCAAAGACGGTTTCCGCGCCATGGCCGAGTTGTTGGACACTCGGCGCGAGGATATGCCAACGGCGTTCTTTTGCCACAATGATGCCGTTGCGATGGGCGCGATGCGCGCACTTCATCGTGCGGGTCTACGGGTGCCGGATGATGTGTCGCTGGTCGGCTACGATGATATTGAAGAATCCGCTATTTGCGACCCGCCCTTGACCACGGTAGGCGGAATTATGGATCAGCTGGTTCCCCGTCTAGTTGAGGTTTTGCTGCATCGGATTGAACATCCGGGGGAGGCTCTTGTGCGGGAGCGGATCCTGCCCAAGCTAATTGAGCGCGAGAGTGTTGCGCCGCTTGGCGCTGTCAAGAGTTCCGGGGTGCCATGAAGCAGGGTGCGCTAGTCTGCAGCGTATACTTTGCTGTCGGGGGTTGAGGCCTGTTCAAAACCGTACTGATGAGGTGGTAATCCGATCCTTGATAGGGAAATGCAATGTGAAAAAGCGAGTCGTCAAAAACAAGAAGTGGTGTAGGGGAATGCCGAGCGCGGTGTTGCTGAGCATCGTGATCCATGTCGCGCTCTTCCTGCTTGCCGGAATGTTGGTGGTTTTCACGGTCGTGAAGAAGGAGGAGAAAAGGTTTGAACCACCCAAGGCGGTCGAGCGACCGAAGATGAAGCTCAAGAAGTCGAAGGTAAAGGTGAAGAAAACCTCCAGACCCAAACCGACCACGCGTATCGTGACCAAGATGAACCGCGCAAGCATGCCCGATATCCAGCTCCCGGAAATGTCCGGCATGGGTGAAGGCTTCGGCGGTGGTATCGGCGGGTTCGACATGATGCCTGATCTTGGCGAAGTGACCATATTTGGTGGCGGGCAGTCGATCGGCAACGACTTTGTTGGAACGTTCTATGATTTCAAGAGGGACCGTAGCGGACGCGGCATCCCCAATTCCCCCGAAGAGTATATCGCGACGCGGTAAGGAAGTTCGTCAAGAGCGGATGGAACTCTTCGAAGCTGGCGCGCTACTATCGGTCACCCAAAAAGCTCTACGCCACGACGTTCGTGGTTCCGCCG
>JBDLHZ010000113.1:0-7738 GCA_039715135.1 Verrucomicrobiota bacterium | reverse complement strand
ATTCGTTGCTATCCCCTGCTTTTACACATAATCTCCGGCACATGAAGATCGAGCAGCCACTGACCCTTGCCAGCGCTTCGCCGCGACGTCGCGAACTGCTCGCCATGCTGGATCTTGACTTCGATGTCGTTATCCCGGAAATCGATGAAACCCCTCTTCCCAACGAGAAACCGCGCATCTTTGCCGAACGGCTGGCCGAAGAGAAGGCCTGTGCCGTATCCGCCAACGGAATCGTTATCGCTGCGGACACCATCGTGGTGCAAAACGAAACCATTTTCGGGAAACCCACCGATGCCACCCATGCACGGGAAATGCTCCAAACGCTTTCGGGCTCCGCGCATGAAGTAATTACCGGTGTCTGCATAAAAGATGCCGTGCGCACCGAAGTGTTCTCCGTCGTCACCCAGGTGGTTTTCCGGATTCTGGAAGACACCGAAATCGAGGACTATATCGCCACGGGCGAACCGATGGACAAGGCCGGTGCATACGCCATCCAGAACGGCGCGGCGCATATGGTTCGCTCCATTGACGGCTCATACACCAATGTGGTTGGCCTGCCCCTGTGCAAACTGCACGAAGTCCTGATTTCTTTTTGATTCATTCAAGCTTATCGAATATGTTAGGCGGGAGTTTTACCCAAGGGACATATGCCAGATGTAAACCATAGGATCTTCCGCCATCTGCTGGCCGGCTTTTCCTGTCTTGCCGCAGTCGTTCCACTGGACGTGTTTGCCGCAAGCGACTACGTGGGCTATTTAGAGCATCTTGGAACCGATGCCACCATCATCGCCATTCTTATTTCGAACACATTCCTGCTGCTTGGTTTCCTGGTTCGCTTGCAACAGATGCGCAAAAACCTCTCCCAAAAAAGCAACGCCCTTGAAAAAAGCGAAGAGCGCATCCAGCTAATGGGCGACAACTTGCCAAACGTTATCTTTTTCCAGCTTGAGTGCTCGCCCTCCAGCGGGTTTTCGTTCCGCTACCTCAGCAAAGGCTGCGAATCTGTGCTGAACATTGACAGCAACCGGGTGACAAACGATGCAAAGCTGGCCTTCGACCACCTCTACGAAGCCGACATCCCCTCCTTGCAGAAGGCCTATCAATCGGCCAGGGAATCCCTTGAATCCACCAACCTTGACATCCGGATGCTGGATATTTCCGGCAATCTTAAATGGTTGAGCATAAGCGCAGTGCCCCGCCGCGAAAAAGACATTCTCGTTTGGGATGGCGTTGTGCAGGATATCTCGAACAGCAAGAAAACCGAAGAAGCCCTGATGGAGGAAAAGCGCAACTTCCAGAACCTCTTCGAAACAATCGATGAATTCCTGCTGGTTTGCGACATGAACGGCAACCTGCTCCACACCAATCCTGCGGTCGAGCTGCATTTGGAATATTCCGGGGAGGAGCTGGGCGAAAAGAGCCTGTTCGAACTCTATCCCGAACATCTTCGCGCCGAGATCTACCAGATCATTGCCCTCATCCAGTCCGAGCAATCCATCACCTGTGGCCTGCCTTTGCAGAAGAAAAACGGCGGCACCGTCCCGGTTGAAATGAATCTTTTCCAGGGATCATGGAAAAACCGCAAAGCCATCTTTGGTGTCGCGCGGAACACAACCCACCGCCGACAGACCGAAACCGCGTTGCGCGAATCGCAGCAAATGCTCCAACTCATCATGGACACCATTCCAATGTCCATATTCTGGAAGGACAAGGACTCTGTGTATCTTGGATGCAACAAGGCATTCATCCAGGAGTGTGGCTTCGGTCATATCGATAATGTCGTTGGAAAAACCCCGCATGACCTTTTCGACCCAAAAATGGCGGCAACCTTGGTTGCCCGCGACCAGCAAGTTGTCTCCACCAACCAGCCCCTATTCAACATGCTGCTCCCCTATTCCCGGCCCGACGGAACCACCGGCCAGCGCGAAGGCAGCAAAATCCCGCTGCACAGCGAGGGTGGGCAGGCGGTCGGCGTTCTTGGCGTCTGGCGCGATGTCACCGAGCAAAACCTGGCCGAGGAGCGCCTGAAACGCACGCTTGAAGACATGGAGCGCTTCAACCAACTCATGCGCGGTCGCGAACGCCGGACCCTCGAGCTCAAAGCCGAGATCAACCACCTGCTCAAGGAACTTGGACGGCAGATCAAATATCAAACCACCTCGGGCGATTCGACATGAACGAAGCCACAGAAAGCAAACAAAAAGGCTACGGGCTATTCGCCTTGGCCGCTGCCATCTACACGGCGGGAGTGATTGCGTTTTCCGTCTGGTCGTACTTCCAGCAACGCGCCAACCTTCTCGCGCAGGTCGACCGGTCGCTGGTCAACGCCACACATGCGACCGAACAGATCCTGGGCAATGTATTCATTGCGTGCGCCGTGGAAACCGAGACGACCTACGAGCTTGGATATGCAGCCAATCAGGAAAACCTCAACCGCTTTGCAAACGACTGCCATTTCGACCTCCTTGGAGCCGTTGGCCGCAAGGGCGCGAAAACCTGGGGGCTTATCGCCGGGGGCGAGGAAAACGGAAACTGTCCCGTAGGCCCTTCCTGCCTCCACGATCCGCTTTGCCCCGAACTATCCTCCCTTGTACGGACGGTCACAAGCTCCCAAAGCGAATCCATCCAGATGCAAACCGTGGGGCTTGGGGAACATGGGGAAATCCGCGTCGCCATCCGCTACCACCCCATGTCCGACGATGCCGGCTACGCCATTCTGGTTGCCCGCAGCACACGCAATGTGAACCATCTGATACGCACCCTCGGCATACGCACAGTGGCCATTGGCGTGCTCCTCTACGCAATGGCCTTCCCGTTGATTTTGCTCTACAACCGCATCCAGGCCAAGTCGGCGCGGGAAACGGACAAGCTCAATGCCCGGTTGCGGCAAGACGTCAACCAGCGGAAAGAGCGCGAGGCCGAACTTGAGGACGCCATCCACGACCTCGAACGCTTCAACAACGTTGCGGTCGGGCGCGAAACCCGCATCATCGAATTGAAGGCCGAAGTCAACACCCTGCTCGAACAGATGGGTCGGCAAAAGCGCTACAACATCGACCATGTGGATAAACCCTTCCCAAAACCCAACGATGGATAACCAACCCAAATTAAGAATACGGCTCGGGCTCGGCTTTGCCGTCGCTGCGGTTGTCAATGTACTGCTGCTTTCCGCGGCGCTTTACGGCCTGTCGTTGGCGACCGATCCGTTTTTCCTCTATTTTGCCGGCCTGTTTCTCTTGCTGGTCGCTTGCATCAGCTACCTTGCGGGCAGCGCCGTTGGCCGCCATCTGGAACGCGACGGCCATGAGATGAACCTCGAAATGCACGAGCAATTCAAGGTGGTCCAGGAGTTAATGAAGACCAATGAACTTCTTGAAACACAGGCCTTTGACCTCAAGAAACACCGCAAGTCCCTACTCAGCATCATGGAGGATGCCGAGCGCTTCAACAAAGAGCTCCAACACGAAATCATCGAACGGGAGCATGCCCAGTCCGAGGCAGCACAGGCCAAGGAAAACATGGAATTAATTCTGCACGGCGGCGACCTGGGCTATTGGGACTGGAACATCCCGAACCAAACCCAAACCTACAACGACCGCTTCGCGGCCATCCTCGGCCACCGCCCGGAACAGCTGGATGGCCGGGTTACGTGGCGGCAGGAGCATATCCACCCCGACGACACCGAAACCGTAAACCGCAACATCGACAACCATCTCAACGGGAAAACCGACACCTATACCTGCGAATACCGCATGCGCAGGGAACCCGACGATTGGATCTGGGTGCTCGACCGGGGCAAGGTGATCGAATGGAACAAGGACAAGACCCCATTGCGGATGGTTGGCACCCTGCTCGACATCACCGAGCGCAAGGAAAACGAGCTGGAGATGAAGGAGGCCAACCAGTTGCTCGACAAGCGCAGTTGCGAACTCGAGGAAAACCAGCACATCACCATGGGAATGATGGAAGACGCCAACGAGGCTCGCGAAAGCCTCGAAAGCGCCAACCGCCAACTGCTCGTTGCCCGCGAAAAGGCCGAAGAGGCCGCCAATGCAAAATCCGACTTCCTCGCCAGCATGAGCCACGAAATCCGCACCCCCATGAACGGCATCATCGGAACCGCCAGCCTACTTCATGACACCTCCCTTACTCCGGAACAACATGAATATTTGCGTATCATACAAACCTCCGGCGATGCCCTGCTCACCCTGCTCAACGACATCCTGGACTTCTCCAAGATCGAGGCCGGAAAGCTGACCCTTGAATCCCAACCATTTGATCTGCGCGAAACCTGCGAGCACGTCACCGAACTGTTCACACCCACCGCCCTTGAAAAAGGGATCGACCTCATCCTGCGATTTTCACCCAATACTTCCCCATGGGTTGTGGGCGATGCCGGCCGCATTCGCCAGATTCTTGCAAACCTCGCCGGCAACGCCCTCAAATTCACGCGGGAAGGCCATGTCTACATCGATGTCGCTTCCGTGGCTGGAACCGAGGCGGAGGCCACGATCCATTTCACCATCACCGACACCGGCATCGGCATATCCAAGGAGGAACTGCCGCAACTCTTCCAGAAATTTTCGCAGGCCGACTCCTCCTCTACCCGCGAGTTTGGCGGAACTGGCCTGGGGCTGGCCATCTGCAAACAGCTCGTTACCTTGATGGGAGGAAAAATCGGCATGGAGAGCGAACTGGGAAAAGGCTCCTCCTTCTGGTTTCGCCTCAACCTACCCATCGCCGCAACTCCAAGCCCCACATTGATCGACCAAACCATCTTTCGCGACGAGCACGTGCTCGTCATCGATGAAAAGAGGATCATGGGTCAAGTGCTCAGCGAATGGCTCAACCGCTGGGGACTTAAAGCCAGCATCTCCTCCTCCATCGATGATGCCGTCGAAAAGCTTCGTGAAACCCGCCACCGCATTGTGCTCATCGAGGAGCACCTCGCCTATACCTCCACCGCCCCCTTCTTCAACGACCCCGAATTCGAGCACCTCGCCCTGTTCATCATTTGCTCCATCACCAATCGCGACTTCCGCTCACTTGACCGCGCCGGACTGGCCACCAACCTGGTCAAGCCCATCCGCCTGGGCAACCTGCTCGCAAAAACGGCCCGCGCACTCGACTACCCCATCGAGGAATATCGCCAGGCCGACACCCAACCCCCGGTCGAACCCTCCAAAACCACATCCGTTGGTATCCGCCGTATCCTTGTCGCCGAAGACAACCTCGTCAACCAAACCGTCGTCAAACGCATCCTCGTCAAGGGCGGGTTCGAGGTCGAGGTCGCCGAAAACGGGGAACGGGCGCTTCACAAGATCACCTCTGGTGGTGTCCACTACGATCTCGTCTTCATGGATTGCCAAATGCCTCGGATGGATGGCTACGAAGCGTCGCGCCGCATCCGCGAATTCGAACTGGAGACCGGCGGCGAAGACTTCCATATCCCCATTGTCGCCCTTACCGCCAACGCCATGCAGGGCGACCGGGAAAAATGCCTGGATGCCGGCATGGACGACTATATCCCCAAGCCCGTCAAAAAGGATGCTCTCTACGAAATGATTCACCGGCATCTGGATTAGCCTTGGAAACAAAGGAGATTTGCCATGTTCATTGTCCATGTTTTCATCCATGTGAAACCTGAAAGTCTCGATGGATTCAAAACCGCCACCCTCGCAAATGTGAAAAACAGCCTTCAGGAACCAGGTATTGCCCGTTTCGATTTCATTGAACAAACCGACGATCCAAACCGTTTTGTTCTGGTGGAGGTCTATCGAAGCCCCGAGGATGCGGTAAAACATAAGGAAACAGCACATTACAAGGCATGGCGGGATGCCGTGGCCCACATGATGGCGGAACCGCGCTCAAGCATCAAGTTCACCAACACTGCACCGGGCGATGAGGGCTGGGACAGCCCATAACCCGTAGAATCCTACCCGGAAAAGATCCATCAGAAGAACTAGGCACTAAACTTGCTAGCATTCTGGCCATGATGGCTAGAAAATATAATATCCTCCATTTACCGCTACTGTCCTTTTTCTCGAAACGGCTCTATCGTGATGTCGGCCAGAATTGGAAAGGGGCGAACATGACCTACCTGTTCCTCCTGCTCGCCATTTGCTGGATCCCCCCCACGCTCAGCCTGCGGAAGGACATAATCCAGGCACTGGATAGCGATAGCTATCAGATGCAAATCATCAACCAGGTACCCGATATCCACATCGAGGATGGACAGGTCAAGGTCGATCAACAAGAGCCCCTCTATATTAAAAGGAGCGATGGAACGGTTGCGGCCATCATTGATACCACCGGCAGCATGAACTACATTGACGACGATGGTGTCGTGGCCCTGCTAACGGAAACCGATCTAGTCATCCGGAGCGGAAAGAAACAATTCAGCACACTGAACCTTGCGAAGGTTTCGGATTTCCACTTTAGCAAGCTCATCGCCAACCAGTGGATTCAAATGGCCAAGAATTCCTTGGTACCGTTTTCGTATGGGATATTCCTTCTCCTCTCCTACATCTTTACTGTAGTGCTCATGCTGGTGGTTGCTTTTGCAGGCTTGATTCTTTCGGCCGCAATGCGCAGTTCGCTCAAGTTTGCCGGCATCCTGCGCATCGCGGCGGCCGCCACTACACCCTCGATTATCCTGATCGCCACATCCATCGCCCTGAAGCAGGCCATTCCGTGGCCGGTCTATGCCGTGGTAATGCTGCTCTATCTTTTGCTCGGCATCAAGGCCTGCTCCAAGCCTGCGGAGGAAGAGCGAGCCCCCACGCTCAAACTCACAAGCCTGCTCGATGAAGAGAAGCTTGACGAGCAGCACATCCATGCGGCCTAGAGCATGGAACGGTTGAAGTGCCGTATTCGTTGTAGCGGCGTTTCTCAGAAACGCCCAGCGGCTCTAAGAGCCGCCACTACATTGCTCATTGATTGATCCTACGGCATCTCAATTGAATAATGCTCTAGCATCGCACTTTTCAATCCCCAGCATTGATTCCCCAACACGACCCGCGCTATCTTTCCGGGTATGCGCAAATACACGATTCAGGAAGTAGCCTCAACGGTTGATCATGCGGTACTAAAACCCAACCAGACCGAGGACGATGTACGGGGAAACGCCACCATGTGCATCGAGCGCGGCGTGGCCAGCATGTGCGTGCGCCCGTGCGATATCAAACTCGCGACCCAACTGCTGAAGGATTCCCCCGTCATGGTCTCCTGCGTCCTGAGCTTTCCCCACGGCGCAGACACCACCGCAACCAAGGCATTCCAGGCCCAACAGGCCATCGCTGACGGTGTTGACGAAATTGACATGGTCATGAACATTGGCCGGTTTCTTTCCGGCAACCACGACTATGTCCGCGAAGACATCAAAGCCATCGTCGACACCGCCCATGCCGCTGGCGTGGTAGTAAAGGTCATTCAGGAGAGTTGCTTCCTAACCTTGGAGCAAGTGGCCATGGCCTGCGAACTATCGCTTGAAGCCGGTGCCGACTTCGTAAAGACCTCCACCGGCTTCGGCCCCTCTTCCGCCACGCCGGAAATCATCGACACCATGGTCAAGACCGTCGGCGGGAAAATGGGAATCAAGGCCTCCGGCGGCATCCGCACATGGGAGCAGGCCGTGGCCTATCTCGAACAAGGCGCCACCCGCCTCGGCATCGGCGCCACCCCCACCGTCCTCGACGGCGGCACCTCGCAAGACAGCTACTGAGTCAACACTTGAAGG
>JBDLHZ010000112.1:0-7785 GCA_039715135.1 Verrucomicrobiota bacterium | reverse complement strand
GAAAGAACCACCATCCCGGCGGCAAACACGACAACAAGCGCATGTGCAAGGCGGTTGCCCGACACCTGGGCGGAGTGGAATTCAACCTGCATTTCAGCGTCTGGCTGCAACTGCAGGGTACGCTGGAATTCAATCTCGGCACCCTGCCGGGCCATCACTACCCGAATGGGATGCACCTCGGTGGATGCGGCCTGTTGCTGGTCGAGCATCTTTTCCGCCAGCCCACTAAGTGCACTGCTTTCCTTTTCGCCAAGTTGCGCCTCGATTTTCTGTACGTCGGCACCGGACCACTGCTCGTTGACAGGAGCTCCAGTCATATCCTCGTCCACCTGGTTCAATGATTGCTTCAACAGGTTGCGTCGGTTTACCAGCCCGACTACACCCTGCCGACGAACCAGGTTGCGGAACTGCACACGGGCGTCTTCATTCAACGCCTGTTGCCCCTGGGAGTATGAAATGGCTTTCTGGAATGCCTTGCGGGCATTGCGTTGGTCGCCGCTTTGCATGAATTCGTTGCCCATCTCTATATTCTGCTTGGCACTGTCGCCAAATCGCTGCGAGTTATCGGAGTTGTAGCTGTAATACTGATCCTCGCTAAAGCTACCGGAGAATGAAGATCCGGCCCACGTGGAGCGTCGATGCTGCATTGTCCCGTTAAAGCGGGAGTAGCGGTATCCCTCCGGGGCATAGAACGTCCATCTCACATCCTTCAACGGAAGCTTGAACTGCGGACCGGAAAAGCTGTGTTTGCGCGAAAACATGGCTTTCCGGGGAGCTTGGGCATATATCACTTCGACCGTGGCGGACAGATCGGATCCCGGTTCGATCGGAACCAGATACAACCCATCCTCAACCAATGGGCGGACTGCGGTTTCATTCACAAAAACCGACCAGATTTCCGCACCTTCCGGGAAGCGGACTTCAAGGAAGCGAAGAGAGCCCGGCTCCAGCTCCATCATCATGCTGTTCAGTGATTGATCGTCTTTTGTGATGACTGAATCGAGCTGGAGCGATTTGACCTGGGCAGGCAGCACATCGGCGGCATTGTGGCGAACCACATTGAGTTTTAGTTCATAGTCGCTTTCCGTGCTACGATAGCACAATACGGCATCGGAGAGATCGGAGGCCCCGAAGCGGCGTGGAATACTGCGGGCATCCTCGGGTCGGAGAAACTCCGATACGGCGGCTGGTTTTACCTGGAGGCGACCACTGGAAAGCACCGCGACATACCCCTTCTGACTATCTGTTCCAAGGGTTTGCAGCGGGAAAACGGACGGTTCGGACTCATCGTGCGGAAACGGTAGCTGGTAGGCCACTTCCATTCCGTAGCGGTGTTCGACCTTCCCGTGCAACTCCACCTCCCATATCCCTTTTTCCTCGTCGACTTTCCGCACCCGCGAAATATTCCGACCCGAAACAACCACGGCCGTTTCCGGCCGGGGCGGCTGCAAGCGGAATGTTTTCACGCCAGCGTGTTCGATATCGTACTGTAGATAGCAGCGGACTTTCAGCAACCCTTCCGAGAGGGCCACGCGCTGTAGCACTTCGGCCTTTACCTTGGGTTCCATTACTTCCGAATGAAGTTCGATTTTCCAATCTGGACGGAGTAGCCGATAGGCCAGGCTGCCGTCTTGCCGGATGCCGAGTTCGCGCGGACTGATTTCGCTGACGCCATCCCGAACCACAGGCGTTATCCGGATGCCGCGCTCCACCGTTACCGCAACCGATCCTGTGTGTTTCAAAACCCCGTCGATCTGGATTCGCGGCATCGTGAAGTCGGGCTCAAGGTCGCGCCCGGAACGGCTGAGCACCAGGTTCAACGGAACCGTTCCGGTGATCTGCCGGGTAAAATTGACAACGAGTTCGCGGGTTCCGTCGTTTACTTCATCCCAATGGCTGACCGCCTCCCCGCCAAGTGAATCAACATCGAACCCTTCCGGAATCCGGATGCGCAACGAAAAGATTCCCGACTTGCTTACGGTCACGTTCAAACGGCTGGAGAGCCTGATTTGTTCGGTCGCCACGTCCATGCCGGTTTCCTCTGAAAGCCGCAGTTCCGGCAAGACCTGTTCGGCGGAAACACGGGCCGCGAACGGCATCTGGTTATACCGGAAGGCACGCTTGATGGACGATTCGCCGATTTCCCCCAGCAGAAGGGCGGCATCTTCGATGTTGATTCCGCTCAAACCATTGACCGAGGCGATATCAATCTGAACGGCATCCGAGGCCGCAAAGGCGACCACGCCGCGTTGCATCACGGCACTTCTGACCGCAATCCCCCGCACCTCTGCCTGGTACGGCAGTTTTTCGCGGGCAATCTGGGCGCCGATCCGCATGTGATAGGATTCGGTTACCGGAGCCGAAAGCATAACCTCCAACAACCCGGATTCCGGATCATACCGCCATGTACCGATTCCCTTGCCATGGACTTCGGTGATGCTCATGCCTGAAGGAACATCAAACTGCAGATTCTGGAGTTCTCCCTGGGCAATGTTGAACCGCACGTCGTGCCGAAGCCCTACCATTCCCTGCCGGAAATCGACCAGTGTGTTGACATCGCAGAAAAAGCGCGACTGTTCCAGATCGGTTTTTCGTTCCTCGGGTTTCCAGCGCAATATGCACAGACGCGTCTTGCTGTCGAACAACACCTCGGCCATGGAGCCGTCCTGCCGGACGCGAATGGCTTCCGCCGAGCCAACATTCCATCCTGCTACCGGGAGTTTAACATCAGCTTTGTTCCGAAGGGATTCCGGTAGCCACAAGTGTACCATCCATTCACCTTTTCCATAGTCGGCAGCCACTAGATAATCGAGCGAGATACTGTATTTTCCATCGCGTTCAACACGCAGCATGCTTCCTTTCTTTCCAGACGAAACGCTCAGGTTCCTCGAGGACAGCTCATAATCCATTAAAATAAACCCCGGCCCAAGAAGTTGGAATACGTCGCCCTTTTCCGCGGCAAGCTCCACCTCCATATGCACGGCGACATTCACCTGGGTTTCGGTATCGAACTCCGGAACCACCACCTCCAATTGAACCGAGTCGGCCTGGACGGCCTCCACCGTTGAAACGGGCTGAACCTCCGTTTCACCGTTCTCCGGCCCATGCATTGATGCACACCCCACGATGGAAGCCATGAGCGCCAAAAGGATTCCGAACATCCTGATGTCCACGAATCCCTCTCTCCCGTTGGCTGGAGCCGGATTGTTGAAAACCTGTGCCATTCTTGAATCCTCAATCCTTTGCCTATCCCTTCCCTTGCGATGTCCCGCGATGAAACACGCATAGAAAAGCAACAAGTGCGGCAGGACAAGGGTCAGCCACGCCAGATAGGGACTGAAGGAATAGAGCACGGCCAGAAGGGCCAGAAACGGAAACAACAGCTTTCTATTTCGCGAGGCCAGCATCCAGGCCACCGGTCCCAGACCAGCCAGGAGCAGTGCAAGGTTCTTGATCGATTCAAAACGCGAATCCGCAATGGTCAACCGGACAAGCAATCCGCCATCGGAACCCGAAACCGCCTTGCTGAATGCCCATTCAGAGGGAATATGGACATGCGAACCCGCCAGCAAAAAGCATATGGGAACCAGCAGCGCGCCAAGCGCCAGCGCCGCTATGAACATTCCCAAGAGGCTTGCGGAAGACCAAAATGAAAACGGATTGCCATATCCTTTGCCCTTGCCGAGGAAAAACAGCCCGAGACAAAGGATTCCACTCAAACAAGACCAGAACACCAGCATGTTCAGGTTACGGCCCGATACCAAGCCGCCCCATCCAGCCCGGCGACTAGCCAGTGCCTTGGGTGGCTCCATGTTGCCTTTGGCGGATGCCAGATGCTGTCCGTCCGGCAGTTTAAATGTCCAGCGGGCAAATACCGACTGGGCATTCAACTGCGGTGCCATGAACTCCAGCCGGGTGAATATTCCGGATTTGTCGAGTTGCTCCGCATAGGTGACTTCGACCTTCAGCGGGGCATTTGGATCGCGCCGCCGCTCCACTGGAATCAGCACTTGTCCATCGCCCTGGTCAAGCACCTGCATCTTGCTTCCACCCACTTTGACCGACCACAACGATGCGTTTTCCGGAAGCCGGATTGGAAGATATTGCTGGTCTGTGTTTTTCACATGGTACACGGCCAGCGTGACTGCTTCGCCATCCTTGCTGATGGTGGTATCGAGCTTGATATGGTCCGCCACCTGGGTTAGCAGCTGCTGGGTGGAAAAACGCTTGATCCGCACCTGTGCCTCATGGGGTGCGGCAACATATTTATAGGCATGCATGATCGGGTCGTTGACCAGAAGGGCATATTCCTCGGGAACCTCATCCACATCGATCGGGAGGATTGTGGATGAATGGCCGACCTCTTCCTCCAGCGAAAGGTTGGCCGACCCGGCCAACGCAATATATCCGGTTTCATTCTCGGCATCCATGGTCTGGACACCACCAACCAGAAAATCCTCGCCCAGATATTTTGCAGGATGATCGTACGTAACCAACAACGTGTAGTCGCCAATCACCTTCTGGTTCAGGTGGATCGTCCAGAGATCGCCGTCCTGCGTCCAATTGCGGATGTCACGTCCATGAACCTCCACATTGCGATAGCCTTCCGGAATCTTCAAATCGAAGCTGCGCGTTGGCGCGTTGGCAATGTTATAGGTAATCAGGCTGCTACCGAACACACCGCTTTCGCCAAGCGACACCAACTGGAACGATTCCGCATGGATCGAGGCCGACTCCTGCCGGACATCCACCCGCCCCGCCCAATCCGAACGCTTGAAACGGAAGGCCTGCCGCGCATCGGCAATCTTGATCGGCAACGACCCCGTATTCACTTCCCGCAATCCCGCCAGATCGACTCCTTCGAGCCGGGTTCCGGTTTCGCCGCGCAACACCAGGAACCCGCGCTCGGATTTCGCACCCGCCACCCGGAAGAAGGGCATCTGGAAGCCGGCGGTATCTTCCGGCAATGTTTTCTCCAGGCGCATTTGAATCAACGTGCGGTTCCCCACCGCTTTTTTGAAATAGACCTTGATCCAGCGCACCCCGTCGCGGTCGCGCACATCATAGTCCGCTATATTTTGGCCGCTAACGCCAGTGACCGTCCAATCTTTGGAAACCTCCAGTTCCACATCCCGCGCGGGGGCATCGCGAACTTCGAGATCAATCTTGGCATCCAACGCTGCCTCGTTTTCACTCAGCGCCAGCACCAACTGGTCCTGTGCGTGCAACGAGGTCACGATATTGTCCGCCGAAAGCTTCATGCTGAACGGCATGTTTGCAAACATATACGCATACAGGCCGCGCTTCGGCTGCTTCAGTTCGCCCCAGCCAACCGCATCCGGTTCCACCTGGGTCACACCACCGAGTTCATCCACCAGCAATTTAATGGCGCTGTCCGTCCCTACCAGCACCACGCCGTTTGCACGAATGACATCGCGGGGTTCAATCACCGGAAAATCGAAGGAGCATGGGAATTCCGGCAGCGACTGCTCCGCCTGGATCGTCAAAACATATTCCTTTTCGTGGGCGCGGCTTAGTTCGACAAACAATTGGTGCTCGCCATCGTTTTCCCTCACATCCCAAGCCAGCAGGTCGGCACCCGTCACCTGGATCACATTCAGCGCGCGGGGCAGCTTCATTGAAAGATCCTTCAAGCGCCCCTGCGGAATGGTGTAGCGATACCGCCCCCGAAGCTGCAAGGCACCCACCTTGGCCGAACCCACCAGAATGCTTTCGCATGAAGCCACCAATTCGCCGGACAGCTTCTCCAGCTCCGGACTCCATTGGATTTCGACAACGCCCGACGACGGCAAATAGACCAGCACATTCTTCTGCCCCAGCTTTTTTGCGCGGGGAGTTCCCGCCACATCCACCTTGTAGCCCTCTTTTTCGGTCTCCAGCCCGAGCCGGCGGATGGTCGCGGACGGAAGCGTGAACGCTGCCGACCTCTGCTGGCCGGAAACAACCACCTTTGCCTCGAAGCCAATCGAGACCGACTGCTTCCCCTTCCGCGCGAAATCGATAAAGTAGGCTCCGCCCTCCAAGACCATCTCCGCCCCTCTCGGCAACTTGATATCGGTTGGGAGAACAGCACCCTCGAGCACCATCAACCGGGCCGGGGCGTCCTCCACCTCCGCCTCGAACACCATTTGCAGAACCAGTTCCTTTTCAGACATGTTGCCCGTCAAATCCAGCTCCTTGATCGCAACCTCGGCACCAGAAAAACCCGCCAGCAGGCAACCCGTTAATATAATCCATGCATGTTTCATCTTCCACCTCATCCGTTAAACACCAACTGTTCCATCCGGCTACTCCACTATTCCAACCATCCCGCGATCGAGATCAAGCGAAGCAGTTCTTCCACCTGCTCATCCAGCTCAAGCTCCATCGCCACAAGCTGTAGTTTTCCTGCAATATCCTTCATTTCGGTTCCATCGACATATGGACTCCGCCGCAACTTTTCTGCGAACTCCGCGGCACATGCCGCCAACCGGAAACGTTCATCCGCGTCTTCAAAACTCTTCCGGCGCGCCGATTCCATTACGCGATGGCTGATTTCCTCAACGACGCCGTTGTCCGCCCGGCGGTAGCGCACATAAACCGTCGCAACCGGCTCGTGTTCCGGCCCGTCGGGAATCAGCTCAACATCGTACAACGCCGTAACCGACTGCCCCGACCCCACCTCGCCGGCATCCACCGTGTCGTCGCGGAACTGTTCCTTGGTGAGCTGACGGTTTTCATAGCCGAGCTGGCGGTAGCGCAGCACGCGCGCCGGATTGAACTCGATCTGTATTTTCACATCGCTGGCAATGACATGCAGCGTGGCTGCAAGCTGATCCACCAGCAGGTGCCGGGCTTCATCAAGTGTATCGATATAGGCATACATGCCGTCGCCATTGTTTGCCAAGCGCTCCAGCATATCGTCGTCATAGGTTCCGGCACCGAAACCCAAGACCGAAAGATAGATCCCCTTCTTCCGTTCTTCCGCCACCTGCTCGAGAATGGCCTCGGGATCCAGCTCCCCCAGATTGGCCACGCCATCCGACAAAATCATGATGCGGTTCGAGTCGCCTGCGCGAAAACCGCTCTTGGCAAGCTGATAGCCCAACTCCAGACCCTTGTCAAACTGGGTTGGACCACTTGGCTGCAGCCCGTTGATCGCGTCAAGCAATACCGCCTTTTCACTGGCCGGAGTGTGCTCTCGAACCAATCTCGCCTCGCCACCAAATTGGACAATCGCCACCTCATCAGCGGGGTTCAACTGATCGATCAGCAGACCCAACGACTGCTTCACCAAGCCAAGCCGTTCCGGGGTCGCCATCGAGCCCGACGTATCGATCACCAGAGTCAGTACCGCACCACGATGGTCGTCGCGCCCAATGCGCCGCCCCTTGATGCCAACCTTCAGCAAATCCATATTCGTCCGGAAGGGCGACGGCGCCATTTCGGTGTGCACCGCAAATGTCTGCCTCCCGACCGGCGGTCGATAATCATAGTTGAAACTGTTGATGAACTCTTCGGTGCGAACCATCTCCGGTTCGGGGAGGCCACCATCCAGCAACTGCTTCCGGGCCAAGCCGTACGAAGCGGTATCCACATCGATCGAGAACGTTGAGAACGCATTCTCCGCCGCCAATATGTATGGGTTGAATACAGCGGGTTGCCGCGGCTGGCCGCGACCGGCGGAACGGTCTTCTTCCTTGGCCTCGCTCTCCCTTTTCGCCACCTGCTCCTGTGATTGCTTCAAACGACCGAGAAATTCGCCGGCATCCTTGGCTCCCACCG
>JBDLHZ010000111.1:0-7798 GCA_039715135.1 Verrucomicrobiota bacterium | reverse complement strand
GGGGTAATGCGGGTCAGTTCATGCTCCAGGGCCTGTAGCGTTTCCTGAAGTTCCTTTTCCCTGTGGATTAGTTTCCACACTGTATCCACCAAGTGGTCGGGGTCCTTTCCCGTCGGGTCGGCTTCGGGGCGCGCCTCCAGAACCTCTTTTGCCCGCTGGACATACAGCAGGTGGTTGCGCGCTTGCTCCAGATCGGAACCTTCCGGTGCCTGCACATGCTCCACATGGACAACCTTGAGGTCGCGCAGCTTTTTCAGCGTCTCCTCCTGTTGCGCCGGCGTGCACAGGAGCGTCAGTTTTTTCATCTTAACGATCATTTTCTCTCAACCACTGTTTTTTTAACACCAAGGTCGCAAGGTGCGCAAAGGAAGGAACCCTCGGCTTTGCGTTCTTTGCGGTCTTTTGTTAAATCCGTTCTCACTCGTGGTTCCTCTAAGCTGATTTTCCCTTGGCGATTTTGGAGCGGGCGACGGCTGCGGTTTGCTGGTCGCCCATGAAGATGCGGATGACGCGGATATTTTCCTTGGCTTCCGGAATCTTCACTTTCTCGAACAGGTTGACGCGCTGGGTGGTGGTGCGCAGCTCTTCGCCAAGCAGGCGGTGCTGCTCTTCGAGGATCTGGCGTTCCATGCGCAGGCGGGTGAGCTGCTTCAGCACGCGGATGCCTTCGTCGGCCCACGCGTCGGTTTCGAACAGGTTTGGAACGGCCTGTTTGAAGACCAGGTCGTCCAGCACCGGAATGTTCACCCCGGCAATGTTGCCGAACGAGGTTTTCAGGGTCTGCACATCGGCATAGGGCGCGAGGTCGACCGGTTCGGAATAGAGCTGGATCCACGAGCTTAGCTTTGCACGTGCTTCCTGCTCTTCATCGCGCTTTTCCAGGATTTCCTGGTCGAGGCGGCGCATTTCCATCTGGAGCTGCTGCTTCTTGAGCTGGAGCGTCGGCAGATAGCGATTGAATCGCGCCAGCCCGTCGCGCTGTGCCTTTAGCTCGTTTTTTGTTAGCTTGATCTTAGCCATTTTCGATATGTCCTATAGGACTGATACGACCTATCCCTTCGGCCAAAATTCATCCGTATATTTTGACGCAATCCCGGTTTCGGCGGGTTCGAAGCAGTCGGCCATGATTTTCCAGCCGTTGTCGAGGGCCTCTTCAAGCGGGGTGTTGACGCCGATGTCCATCATTTCGCTTTCGAAGCGCTCGCCGTATTTAAGAAGCTTTCCGTCCCAATCGCTCATGCGGAAGCCCATCGATTGCTTTTCGAGCGTCTCCTTGTAGTTGGCGTAGAGCTGGATCATGGTATCCATGATCGTCCGGTGGTCTTCGCGGGTACGGTCGTTCACCTGCTGCTTCAGGCGGCTGAGCGAACCGAACGGCTCGATGCGGCCGTTCTTGAGGTAGAACTGGCCTTCGGTAATGTAGCCGGTGTTGTCCGGCACCGGGTGGGTGACGTCGTCGCCCGGCATCGTGGTGACGGCCAGAATCGTGATCGATCCGCTGCCCTCGAAGTCCACCGCCTTTTCGTAGCGGGCGGCCAACTGGGAGTAGAGGTCGCCGGGATAGCCGCGGTTCGACGGAATCTGCTCCATCGTGATCGCCACTTCCTTCATGGAGTCGGCAAAGTTGGTCATGTCGGTCAGCAGCACCAATACGCGCTTGTCTTCCAAGGCATACTTTTCGGCCACGGCCAGCGAAATGTCCGGAACGAGCAGGCACTCCACCACCGGGTCGGATGCGGTGTGGACAAACATGACCGAGCGGGAGAGGGCGCCGCTTTCGTCCAGCTTGTCGCGGAAGAAGAGATAGTCGTCGTGCTTCAGGCCCATGCCGCCGAGAATGATCACGTCGACTTCGGCCTGCAGGGCGATCTGCGCGAGCAGGTCGTTGTACGGCTCGCCCGCCACCGAGAAGATCGGTAGCTTCTGCGATTCCACCAGCGTGTTGAACACGTCGATCATCGGGATGCCGGTACGCACCATGTTGCGCGGAATGATGCGCTTGGCCGGGTTGACCGACGGCCCGCCGATTTCAATCATGTTTTCCTTGATTTCCGGACCCTTGTCGCGCGGAACGCCGGATCCCGTGAAGACGCGGCCGAGCAGGTTTTCCGAGAAGGGAATCTGCATGGTGCGCCCAAGGAAGCGCACCTTGGCGTCGGTTCCAATGCCGCGGCTTCCGGCGAAGACTTGAAGGTAGACGTTTTCGCCCTCCAGGCGAATGACCTGCGCCAGCGATGTGCCGTGCGTTGCATCGACCTGGGCCAATTCCTTGGTGATGACGTTGTCGGCCTTCACCACAATCACGTTACCGGCAATCTGCTCGATCCGGTGGTAGACTTTATTTTGCATGCTTTATTCTCCGTTCAAAATGGTTGATTCCCGCCTTCAATCCAAACTGGTCGAATCCGACCAGTTAAAATCCCGGTTTGTTTAATTGTTCCCATGCCCGCTGGTACAACGTCAGCTTTGTTTTGGCGGACAAGTGGTTGGTGTAGCGCGAAATTCTGTTTCGCGATGTCCGGTAGGGCACGGTGTGTTCGTGAACTCGAAACAGAATTTCGAGCGACCCTCGTCCATGGCAACATGCATCCGGCAATCCAAGGCTGACAGTGTTCCAAAAAGTCGAAGCAGTAGGGATCCTTCAGCACCTCTCTGGCCAGATCCGACTGCGGGGCGGGCAGCGTGGCCTCGAAATTGTTGATGGCCTTGCCGTCGCGCCGGTACAGCCCGCTCTCGATCTGGTGCGTCAACACCGCCCGCGACCAGTGGTTCTCGATGGTTTTGCGGACATAGAACAGCGCTTCGGTGTGAGTATCGGTTTTTTGGATAATGACGATGTTGTGCCACCATGGAATTTGTGAAGCAAGTTGCTTCACAAATTCCATGGGTTCGCTTTGTGCCACAAGTTGTTGCGCAATTTCCCCCGAACCCGTTTTGGCGACAGGTTGTCGCCAAATTGGTTCCCAGAAAAGGAACCACTGGCGCATTGCGTAAAGATTCCGGCGGGAAAACCCCTTCATTTCCGGGAATTCGGCGCGCAGATCCTTGCCCATTTGTTCGAGGAAGCCATCGCCCCAGTTGGCTCTGCGCTGCTTTTCGACAATCTGTTCGCCCAGATCCCAATAGAGCAGCAGCAATTCCTGGTTGATCCTGGTCGCCGCCTTGATCTGCGAGGACTGGATGCGCTGCTTGACATCCCGGATGAACGCCAAATAGCCATCGTCGCCGGTCAAGACCGGCGGCGTGCTTTTCGCAATGGCTGAATTGGATTCGTTGGGGGTCATCTGTTGTCCAAACCGGTTTCTATTCGGCGTAGTCCGAAACCTCCGCAAGCATCTTGTTCATCTGCTCTTCAATTTGTTTAAACTCGTCCGCCTGGAACTCGCTGCCGTTCCAGTCCTTGCAGGTCTGCGACAGCTTCTGGAAGAAGCTTCGCGCCGTTCCCTTGTCGTCGAACTTCATCTTCGTGTTCATGATTTTGAGAAGCTTGCCGAAGACATACTCTTGCCGCTCGACCGAGGTGGCGGCGTCGGCCTCGACAAAGGCGTTCTGCTGCAGGTAGGTGTTGTCGATGTATTCGGACTTGAGGTAGAGGATGAAGTCGTCGATCGAAGTACCTTCCTCGCCGACCACCTTCATCATCTGGTCCACTTCGTTGCCGTCGCGCAGCACCGTGCGGGCAAAGGCAACGTCCTCTTCGTCCACGACACTCGGATATTTGCTCCATGAATCGAGCGGGTCGATCGCCGGGTAGCGCCGGGCATCGGAGCGGGCGCGGGAGAGGCCGTGGAAGGCGCCGACCACCTTGAGCGTGGCCTGCGTTACCGGTTCCTCGAAGTTGCCGCCGGCCGGGGAGACCGTGCCGCCGATCGTGACCGATCCGGTCGAACCATCGTTGAGCTTAACTACGCCGCCGCGTTCGTAGAAGGAGGCAATGACCGATTCAAGATAGGCCGGGAAGGCTTCCTCTCCGGGGATTTCCTCCAGGCGGCCGGACATTTCGCGCAGCGCCTGCGCCCAGCGGGAAGTGGAGTCGGCCAGCAGCAGGACATCAAGCCCCATCTGGCGGTAGTATTCGGCCAGCGTCACGCCGGTGTAGACCGAGGCTTCGCGGGCGGCGACGGGCATCGAGCTGGTGTTGCAGATAATCAGCGTGCGCTCCATCAGGCTCTTGCCGGTGCGCGGGTCGGTCAGCTCCGGGAATTCGCGAAGCGTTTCCACCACCTCGCCGGCACGCTCGCCGCAGGCCGCAATGATTACGACATCGACTTCCGCGTTGCGGGAGGTGATCTGCTGGAGAACGGTCTTGCCGGCGCCGAACGGACCAGGGATGCAGTAGGTTCCGCCCTTGGCTACCGGGAAGAAGGTATCGACGATGCGCTGCTTGGTCGCCATCGACTCGGTCGGGCGCAAGCGTTCGGAGTAGCATTGGATCGGCATCTTGACCGGCCAGGTCTGCATGATCTGGCATTCGCTGGTGTTGCCCTTGTCGTCCTTCAGGATGGCCACGATTTCCTCGACGGTATATTCGCCCGCAGATGCCACTTTCTCAACGACCCATTTTCCGCGCAGTCCGAAGGGCACCATGACGCGATGCTCGAACATGCCTTCGGGAACCGTGCCGATCGTATCGCCGGCCACTACGGTGTCGCCAACGTTGAGCTTCGGGGTATAGGTCCACTTGGTGTCGCGGGGCAGGGGCTTGAGGTATTTTCCGCGTTGCAGGAAGAAGCCGCATTCCTCGGCGAGGGCGGGAAGGGGGTTTTGCAGTCCGTCGAATACCTGGGTCAGCAGCCCCGGCCCAAGCTCCACGGAAAGCAGTTCGCTGGTGAATTCCACCGGGTCGCCAACCTTCAGGCCGACGGTATCCTCGAAGACCTGCAGTTCGGCGTTGTTGCCGCGGACGCGGATGACCTCCGCCTTCAGCTTCAAGTCGCCGACGCAGGCGTAGGCCACTTCGTTCTGGATAACGGGGCTTTCAAACTCAACCTTCAGCAGGTTGCCGTTCACCCCGATGATTCTACCAATGTTTTTGTTCATAACAGTTCTCCATAGAAATTGGTCGGACTAGTCCGATCCGTCGGATTGTTTTTCCTCTTTTTCCGTGTTTGCCGTGATGATGGCCTCGAGTTTTTCCTTGCCGGAGTGCACGTCCATGCGGTTCCAGCGCTCGACGATCTTTAGCTGGATCCCGTAGGCCAGCACCCTCTCGAACCCGAAAGGATCTTGTCCGACCAGTCCTTCGGCCAGTTTCCAGCGCGCGCGGTCGAGCGCCTCTTCGATCTCCACCGGATCGTTGCGGGTGAAGGCGTCTGTTACGAGTACCTCGATCTCGCCGCTGAAGCCGTCGTGGGGTTGGAGATATTCCTTGAAATCGACGCCAAGCTTTTGGCCGCGCAACCGGGCCACGGCATTGCGCAGCTGGGTTTCAATGTTGTTCCATGCCTTGCAGAGCGGGCAGGGGGAAACGTCTGGATCCTGAAGCAAAACCCTGCGAAGGATGTTCGCTTCGCGTTCGGTGACCCATTGCGCGCAGTTGCCGATATATTCCTCTGTGGAGCAGGGGGATTCGTCCCCGATCTGGAGGTGCGGCAAGCTGGCAACAAGTGAATAGTAGGCCATCGTCTCTTCCGGTTACTTGGAAACCTGTTCGCGGGCCACGGCGCTGACCGTCTTGGCGAGTTCCGGGCGAAGGAAGGCGGCCAGGGCATTGGCGACCGCCTCGCCGGTATAGTCGAGATAGACGTTCTTGCCCTTGAAGCCCACCTTGAAGCCGCTAAGGATTTCGGAGTCGGAAGCCAGTTCGATCGCCTGGCCGGATTTTTTGGCCAGTTCCGCGCAATAGGTGGCAAGGGCGACCTTGTCGTTTTCGCTGACGGACAGTTCGATATCACCGCTTCCCTGCTCGACAACGCTGGAAACCATTTTTTGGAGCAGATCGCCAGACAAGGCTTTATCCACTTCCTTGCCGAGCACTTCGGCAACCACCTTTTCGCAACCCTGGCCAATGGTGATCAACAGGTCGCGCGCGGCTTGTTCGAGGGTCTTGACCGAGCGTTCCGCGAAAGCCTCCGACTCGTTCTTGGCTTTCAATAGCGATTCGTATGCTTTTTCTTCCGCCTCGGCCACGATGGTTGCGGCCTTCTCCTTGGCCTGGGAAATAATGGTGTTGGCCTGTTCGTCGGCTTTTTCAAC
Source organism: Verrucomicrobiota bacterium (assembly GCA_039715135.1). GTDB lineage: Bacteria > Verrucomicrobiota > Kiritimatiellia > Kiritimatiellales > Pontiellaceae > Pontiella. Next base: position 1,603 of record JBDLHZ010000111.1, on the reverse strand, counting down.
CCCTTCTTTCTGGATCTGTTCGATCAAATGCTTCAGTTCTTCGGCCATGGTTTTTCTCCGGGTTTTCTTCTTAAAACAAAAAAATATCCTACTTGAATGAAGTGGCCTTGCAAGCCGTTAAAACCAAGTGATGACGGAAATGCGGGGAAAAGGCGGTACTACAAACCCATTGCCAGTTGTTTCAGCAACTGGAGCGTGATTTCCCCGCTGATTTGAAGGCTTTCAGCGCCGATGTTTTGCAAGTTGTCGGCTTCCGTGTGCCAGTAGTCGTTTTCGCCGGGTGCGGAGCCAAACTTAAAGTCGATAATGTCGATGGCCGGGATACCGATTTCAAGGAAGGGAACATGGTCGTCGGTGATCATGGAGTTTCGGTTAAGTGAGAAGCGGTCGCGGTGACCGGTGGCATGGGCGGCATCGAGCACCTCCTTCACCAATTTGCGGGAACTATTCGCCGGAATGTTGAAATGCAGATCCTTGTCGCCGACCATGTCGAGCAGGATCATCGCCTCCACCTTCTTGTGGGTGCCCGACTCAACCAGTTGTGCGGCCATGCGCCGGCTGCCATGCAGTCCATCGCCCGGAATGTAGTGGGCGATCCCTTCTTCCCCGTCGAAAAAGGCAAAGAGGATTCCAGTGTCCGGAACAACCTCCGACGAGCTAATCATCCGCGCCAGTTCCAGCAAGACGCCCGTGCTCGAACCCGAGTCGTTCGCTCCCTGGAAGTTTTCAATGCCCGGCATTGTATCGAAGTGCGAGCCAAGGATGATCCACCGGTCGGCTTTTCCCCGAATCTGGCCCATCACATTGCGGAAGGTCTTCTCGCCCTCCGGCGTCATGTCCGTGAAGGAGTCGATCTTGGCCTCAATGCCGAAGCTCTCTAGCCTTTGAAGAATGTGCTCCGCCGCCTTCAATCCACCGGGCGTTCCCGCATCGCGCGGGCTGAACGCCACCAGCGCCTCCACCTCCGCGAACGCACGTTCTCCATCGAATGGGGGCATCTCAATATTTCCCGGTTGGCATCCGAGTAGAGGAAGAAGGCAGGCGAATAGGACTGGAAATTTTAGAATAGAGAGGCACCTATGCGCAGAGTAACGCTTTCCTCCCGTTGGTCGGGGAAGCGTTGCTGCATCGTGATTTGGTAGATTGGTGCAGGAACGCTTCACCCCGAAGGGGAAAGCGTTGATCCGTTGTGCAGAGACTCTATTAAACGAAGAAATCATCATTAACGAAGCAAGAGGGGTCAGTCCTTTGATGTTGGTGTTAACGGTTTTCCTGACTCGCACTCAACGCCTTTGGCCAGAAGGAACGTCTTCACGCTGTCGCCTTGTTTGGGTGCGAAGACAGCAAGCCGGAATGCATTCCAAACGTTTTCCGCTTCATCGGAGTAGATCACTATACCCAGTTTCATTTTTCATACCCTTTCTGTTCAGGAGGAGGGTCGAATCTTTAACAGACACATTCTTGTCCAGCCCCCTGCCAATGTCAACGGCATCCACCTTTGCAAGCTGCTGCGCCCGCCTCCAGGCATGGGGGACTCTCGTGTAAAGACGCAAAGGCACAGAAGGTTGGTTTTTTGTATGGGAAATGCAGATTAAAGGACTCG
>JBDLHZ010000110.1:0-7850 GCA_039715135.1 Verrucomicrobiota bacterium | reverse complement strand
GCAGGACAAGAACAAGATCACCTTCAAGGAGGTGGCCGGCGTCGACGAGGCGAAGGAGGAGCTGCAGGAGGTTGTCGAGTTCCTGAAGGATCCGAAGCAATTCCAGAAGCTGGGCGGCAAGATGCCGAAGGGCGTATTGCTTTCCGGGGCGCCGGGAACCGGCAAGACCCTGCTGGCCAAGGCGGTGGCGGGCGAGGCGGATGTGCCGTTCTTCACCATCAGCGGATCGGACTTTGTCGAAATGTTTGTCGGTATCGGTGCTTCGCGCGTGCGCGACATGTTCGAGCAGGGGAAAAAGAATGCCCCCTGCATCATCTTCATCGACGAGATCGACGCCGTTGGCCGCAGTCGTTTCAGCGGCATCGGCGGCGGGCACGACGAGCGCGAACAGACGCTCAACGCCCTGCTGGTCGAGATGGATGGCTTTGATTCGCAGGAAGGCATTATCATCGTTGCGGCAACAAACCGGCCCGACGTGCTCGACCCCGCCCTGCTGCGCCCCGGTCGTTTCGACCGCCAGGTGGTGGTCGACCTACCGACCCTGGAAGGCCGCGAGATGATCCTGAAGATCCACTCCCGCAACGTCCGCCTGTCGGACAAGGTCGACCTGAAGAAATCCGCGCGCGGCACGCCGGGCTTTTCGGGCGCCGACCTGGCAAACCTCGTGAACGAAGCCGCCCTGTTGGCGGCGCGGCGAGGGGCGGAGTTCGTGGAACAGAAGGATATGGAAGAGGCGCGCGACAAGGTAATGTGGGGCCGCGAACGCCGCAGCCATGTGCTGGATGCGGAGGAAAAGAAATTGACGGCCTACCACGAGGCCGGCCACGCCGTGGCGATGTACCACACCCCGGAATGCGAACCGATCCACAAGGTCACCATCATCCCGCGCGGCCGCGCGCTGGGCGCCACGATGCAGTTGCCGGAGAAGGATCGCTACACGCAGTCGAAGAAACGGCTGGAAGCCGACCTTGTTTCGCTGATGGGCGGACGGGCGGCGGAGGAGCTGATCTTCAGCGATGTCACCACCGGGGCCCACAACGATATTGAACGAGCCACCATGATTGCCCGGGCCATGGTCTGCGAATACGGCATGAGCCAGCTGCTGGGGCCGCAAAACCTAGGCAACCACAGCAAGCCGGTCTTTCTTGGGCAAGGCATTAGTGGATCGCACGAGCACAGCGAAAATACCGCGCAGAAAATCGATGATGAAGTGCAGCGAATCCTGACCGAGACCTATGATGCCTGCATGAAGATCCTGACGGACAACAAGGAAAAGCTGGTCACCCTCTCCAAATTGCTGATCGAGCGCGAGGTGCTCGATTTCGACGAAGTCGATGCCATCATGAAAACCGGAAAGCTACCTGCCGACGAGAAGGCCGATTCCAAGACTGCTGAGGCCAAGCCCAAGGTTGAGGACGCCGAGTCCAAGGCAGAGGACGCCGAGCCCAGGATTGCGGAGGCCGGGCAGGAAAAATCGGACGACGCAGACGAATCCGCTTAATGGTTTACATTTCCGCTGTTTGGAAATATGCTCCGGGACATGAAATCCATGAAACATATTGCCTTGGTTGCTTCGCTGGCCCTTCTCGTGGGCTGTGCAACCACGTTCCGGCCTTGGTTGCTCAGCGAAATCGAAGAGGGCATGGAGCGGGCACAGGTTGTCCGCATCCTGGGGGAGCCGGATTTCGCCGAAATGAAGAACGGGGCGGAGTTCCTGCACTACTCCTACCGGGAGAACCATAATCCGTCGATTTCCAGCGACCTGTCCGATCCCCACTACGATCTCGACCGCAACGCCTGGAAGAAAAAGGTCCAGCGCACCCTCAAGGAATACAGGTATGCCGTGAAGCTGGTGGAGGGGAAAGTGCAGAGCTACAAGGAACTGCTGGATTAGGGCAATGCCTTAGTACGCTGTCAGCTTTGCTCTGGCGGGTTGAGATCGATTGCTGTAGCGCGAAATTCCGTTTCGCGTTGTCTGTCTGGTTCGGTGCATTTGTGAACTCGAAACAGAATTTCGAGCTACTCTTCTACACCCGACAATACTAACGCCGCTTCTTTGGCATCCTTTCCTCAATGAACGCATCGTCGCTTGTCGGGTCGAACCGAGGCGCGTTTTTCTTTTTCCATTGCTGGAAGGTATCCGGCCGTTGGTATTCCTGTTTCGGTTCGCTGTAGCCGCTGCCCCATTGCTGCCGCCGTTGCTCGCGTTGCGTCTCATAGGGGCTTTTGTATGGCGCATAGCCGCTTGTGCGCGGTTGCTGCTGAGATCCATACGAGCGGTCGGTCGATGATCCTGCCGCACGCGGGAACAACGGACTTTGCTGCCGTTCTTGGTTGAAGGTTGGGCCAAAGGTTGTCCTGCGCGATGGATCCTGCCCGGCGGGAGATCCAAAAGACCGGGGATCCTGTTGCGGAAAGCCCGGTTGCACGCCCTCGTCGGAGGAGGCGCGAGGATTGCGTGGGCCAAATATTCCCCGCTCAGCCGAGTCGTAGCTGCCGGATTGCTGTTCGCGGGCAGAGTCTTGGTCGCGCCTATTGAACCGGCTTTCACGCTGCGTGCCGGAGTAGGGCGACGAGTTGCGTTCCGTTCCCCAAGCCGTCCAGTCCGTCTTCCTTGGTTCTTTTTTGGACTCCTTCGGGGCAAAAGGATCGTCCATGGCATATGGATCTTCCGGAGCAAAGGGGTCGTCCACGGCATACGGATCGTCCGCTTCATCTTCCTCCGACAAAAGCCAGTGCTGGTTTTCCACAAGCGGGGCCGACGGCGGCCGCACGGGCGGCGGCAGCGCCGCACCCGGTTCCTGTCGCTCTAGATCCACCTGCGGCTCCTTGAACATTTCGGAGGCGAGAACGTCCTCGTCTTCGGCAGACGCACCGGGAACCACCTCTTCGCTATAGGTAATATCCATGCGTTCCCGGAGGTACTTGCGCGTGATGCGCCGCTTGCGCTCCTCCATGGTTTCCTCCCGCGCATTGGCGCACAAAGGCGCCAAACAGGCGAAAAGCAATAGAATCTGGACGCTTCGTTTCATGGCCGGTAAGCTACTTCCTGCATATCAGACCCGTCAACGCCGCACTGCGTTTAAAGTTTTGGCCAAGAAAGCCCATGCATGGTTTCGGAAATCCGTGCTTGTAGAAAATGCCCGTTAGGAGTACACGAAATACTCCCGACGGAAAACGAGGAAAGAAAACCATGAATCTGATCGATATTCTACGCCGTGAATGCGTCCAGGCCGGAGCCGAATACGCCTCGAAAGACGAAGTCCTTGGCGCCATCGCCAAGCTTGCCAAACAGTCGCCTATACTGGCAAACCTGGACGAAGCCACCATTCTGGAGGGGCTGGCCGACCGCGAGGCACTGAGCACCACCGGGTTCGGAAACGGCATTGCCATCCCCCACTGCCGCCTCGACGGCGTCGAGGATTTCGTGGTCGGCATACTCTCCGTGCCCGATGGCGCGGACTTTTCCGCCATGGACGACCGGCCGGTCAAGCTATTCGTGTTTATCGTGGCTCCCACCAGTGGATCGAATGAACACATCAAGATCCTCTCGGCCATCTCGCAGGTCCTCAACGTGCCGGAGCATATCGAAGAGATGCTGGCGGCTTCCACCGCCGAGGTGCTGGCCGAAAGCTTCCTGCGCCATGTGCGCGACGAAGCCGACTCCAAGCAGCACGACAACAAGAACCTTTTCCGTGTCCAGATCCAGGACGAAGACCTCTTCCACGACGTGCTCAAGATCTTTGCCGGCTTCAACTCCACCACCGTCATGGTCTCCGAGGCCGAGGCCGCCGCCAACTACATCCAGAAAATGCCGCTCTTTGCCGGCTTCTGGAGCGACAAGCACACCGAATTCTGCAAGGTGATCCTCGCTACCGTCGACAAGCGGGATACCAACGAAACCATCCGCCGCATCGAACAGGAGGTTGGCTCGCTCGATGAACGCGACGACATCCTGCTCACCGTGCAGGAGCTGTTCTACTGCGCCGGCAACCTCAATATCTAGGGAATGTCGAATGTCGAACAAGGAATATCGAATGTCGAAGGGTTCCCGATCATGATTGAACATGCCGCCGAAGCCGCTGGCCTCCCGCATCTCTTTACACTGGTGGGTGCAATGCTTATTGCCTGCTTCTATGTCGGCAAGCTGGTCAAGAAAACCTCGCTGCCCTCGCTCATCGGCTACATGCTTGTCGGAGCGATCTTCGGCCCATCGTTCAAGCGCTTTGGCCTCGAACTCTTCACCGAACCCGTCCGGGAAAGCCTCTCGTTCGTCACCCAGATCGCACTCGGCTTCGTTGCCTTCAGCATCGGCTCCGAGCTGAGCATGAAATCCCTCAAGCGGCTCGGCAACGGCATTGTCTGGATCATCTTTTCCGAATCCTTCGCCGCCTTCTTCGTGGTGACCGCCATCATCTACGCCGTCACGCGCGACCTGCCGATGGCGCTGATCTTCGGCTCCATGGCTCCCGCCAGCGCGCCCGCCGGAACGGTGGCCATCATTCAGGAATACAAGGCCAAGGGCAGCCTCACCCAGGCACTCTACGCCGTGGTCGGGTTCGACGACGGCCTCGCCATCATCATCTTCGGCTTTGCCGCCGCCGTTGCCAAAAGCCTGCTACTGGCCGAAACCGGCGCAACGGCCGAGGGTTTCTTCCAAATGCTCAAGGCCCCCACGGTCGAGATCCTCCTCAGCATCGTGGTCGGCACCGTGCTCGGCTTTATCCTGGCCCAACTCGTGCGCTTCATCAAAAACCCGCGCGACATGCTCATCATCGTCTTCGGCCTGGTCATGCTCGGCACCGGGCTTTCGATGATGTGGCACCTCTCGCTCATCCTCACCAACATGGTTGTCGGCTTCGTGCTCGTCAATACGCGCCGCGAGTCGCTCGTCCACCGCACCACCGCACCGCTGCTCGAAATCATGCCGCTCACCTTCGTGCTCTTCTTCTGCCTGGCCGGCGCACACCTGCACCTGGCCGCGCTTCCGAGCCTTGGAATCATCGGCATCGCCTACATCCTCGGCCGCTCCGGCGGACTGATCGGCGGCGCACGCCTCGGTGCCATCTTCGGGCACGTGGAGGAAAAGATCAAAAAATATGTCGGCCTCGGCATCCTTTCGCAGGCCGGCGTCGCCATCGGGCTGGCGCTGATCGTTAATTCCGAATTCGCCGGGCTCGGCACCGTGACCGACGGTGTTTCGCACGGTTCGGCCATCGGCACCAAGGTCATCACCACCATCACCGCCACCTGCATCGTCTTCGAGATTATCGGTCCCATTCTTGCCAAGTATGCTCTTGGCAAGGCCGGGGAACTGGGAAAGGCAACGAGGTAGAAAACTATGGAAAAACCCATTACACAGGGAGTGGATCATGTCGGGTTTGCCGTGCGTGATTTGGAACAAACGCTTGGCTTCTTCATCGATATCCTGGGCTTTGAAAAAGTCGGCGGCCGTCCGGAATATCCCGCCGTGTTCGTCTCCGACGGAACCGTAATGATTACGCTTTGGCAAGTATCCGACCCCGCCTCGGCCAACGGCTTCGACCGGCATTGCAATGTCGGGCTTCACCACCTCGCCCTGCAGGTTGGATCCATGGAGGCGCTGGAACGTGTTTTCCAAACCCTGGAAAAAGCGGAAGGTGTTGAAATCGAATGCGCGCCCATTCCGCTCGAATCGGGAAAGGGCGCGCACATGATGTGCATTGAACCCGGCGGCATCCGCATCGAATTCATTGCCCGCGTGCCGTAGGGCGCTGGACTGCTACTGCACAACCTTGCGTCCGCCGAGGTTGGGTAGTGGCGGCAACAGTATTGCCGCCACCTGCATCGTCTTCGAGATTATCGGCCCCATCCTCGCCAAATACGCCCTCGGCAAGGCCGGGGAGCAGAACTTCGAACTTTCAACATCGAACATCGAACATCGAACATCGAACATCGAACATCGAACATCGAACATCGAATTTTTTGCATATCTGTTCGAAGTTGAAAGTTCAATGTTCAGCGTTCGAAGTTCAGATTCCCCTTATCTCCCCGCCGTGTCGATCGCGTAGAGGTAGCGTTTGATCTTCTGGGTGGTGGTTTTCTCGAACTCCTCGAACCGAACCTCGATCTTGCGCGGCTGCTTGTAGTTTGAGAGCTCTGCAAGCTGCTTGCGAACATCCTCGCGCAGCAAGTCCTCGATTTGCTGCTCGGTCAGGCGCTTGCCCTCGCGGTCCTCCATGGCATCGAAAACCTCCTGGTTCGGCACGGCAATCAGGCCGACCCGCTCGCCGGCGTCCTCGCCGGGTTCGCGATAGCCGATGGCCAGGCACTCCAGCACATAGTCGCTCTTCAGCACCTGCCGCTCGACCTCCTCGGGATAGATGTTCTTGCCTTCGCGGTTGACGATCAGGCTCTTCTTGCGGCCGCTGATGACGATATATCCTTTCTCGTCGATCCGTCCGAGATCGCCGGTATGGTACCAGCCATCCACCAACACCTTTTCGGTCTCTTCGGGATTGTTGAAGTAGCCCTGCATCACGTTTTCGCCGCGCGTTATGATTTCCCCCACCTCTTCGGGGTTCGGGTCGGCAATCTTGATTTCAACCCCGGAGACCGGAAGTCCGACGGTTCCAATCCTTGGCGACGCTATCGGGTTCAGGGTCAGCACCGGCGCGGTCTCCGTAATGCCATAGCCCTCGGCAATGGGAACGCCCAGCTTTGTCCACGCCTGCAAGGTGGATGGGCTAATCGGCGCACCACCCGAAACAATCAGCCGCAACGAACCCCCCAGCCCCTGCTGGATCTTTTTCCCGATGACCTTGGCCAGGCCAAAACGGTACATCAGGCTTGCCGGCTTGCTTGCCCGGATACCGTCCATGATGCGGGAGAGCATCTTTTCCAGTAGCAGCGGAACCGCCAACAGAACGGTCGGCGAGCACTCGGCCATGTTGCCCTTGATGGTCTTCAGACTCTCGACCATGCTGATCTGGCAGCGGGCGTAAAGCGGCGTCAGCATATTGCAGGTAAAGGCAAAGGAGTGGTGCAGCGGCAGCACCAGCATGAAGTTGTCGGTATGGCGAATATCGATCGCCTTGGCGATGCTCTCTACGTTCGACATGAAATTGCGGTGCGTGAGCACCGCCCCCTTCTGCCGCCCCGTCGTACCGGAGGTGTAGAGGAACGACGCCGGCGAATCCTCGTCCGGTCCCGTCCGGTCAAACGCACGCTCCCCGGAAAGCGCCACTGCGGAAACCTCGTCCCAAAACTCCGCGTAGGCAAGATACTCGACCTTTTCGCCGGAGGGCAGTTGCTGCCCATCGCAATCGAGCACCACAACCGCCCGCAAATCGCGCAGGTTCATGCCGTCCAGCACCGCAGTCAGCCGGGCGGAACAAAAGATTGCCGAAACGCCGCAATCATGGAAGATATGTCCCATCTCCTGCTCGCGCAGCTTGGCATCGACCGGCACGGCGGTTGCGCCGATACCCACTATGCCGTAGTAGATCTCGAACCATTCCGGCGAGTTTTCGCGGCAGATCGCAACGCGGTCGCCCTTGCCCACGCCGAGCTTTGCCAGCATTTCGGAAACATGCCACACCCGTTCGCGCAGTTCCGAAAAGGTGGTGGTTTGCCACGCCCCGTCCCGCTTGTATTTCAACGCCACCGCATCGGGACTCTCGTCCGCCGCCCGGTTCAGGCAATCCTTGATCGTCATAATCGCACTCCCTTCAAAGTGGGTGGATTTTGTCAAATGCCACGACCCTTGGCAAACGGATTCCAAAAGCAGGAAAGAGCCGGGGGGCGAGATCCTCGTCCTCGGCAACCCTCGTCCTCGTCGTCGATCCAGAGAATCGAGGACGACGGACGAG